>NZ_JBHLWA010000016.1:0-35884 GCF_042433085.1 Gallibacterium melopsittaci | reverse complement strand
GTAAAGCATTAAGCGTAAATGGCGGTACTGTAGATGTGAACAAAGGTACAGTAGAAGCGGATGCAACCAATATCAATGATGGTGATGTGACTGTCGCAAAAGACAGTACCTTAAATGGTGGTGATATTACTGTTGGTGACGGTAATGGTACACCAGACTCAGCAAAACTTACTTCATCAGGTACAGTGAATGCGGATACACTTAATGTGAAAAAAGATGGTAATTTAACTATCGAAAATGGCGATGTTACTGCAGCAAATGGTGCAACAGTTGACGGTGGTAATGTTCAAGTGAATCAAGATGGCACGTTAACATCTGGAACGTTACCAAATGACTTAAAAGACTTTGCAGTAAATTCAGGGAATGTACAAATTGATGGTACCTTGAATGCGAAGAACATCACGTCTGATCTAGCACAAGATGACAGTACTGATGATGCGAAGATTAACGTAAGTAAAGATGGTAACCTGAACTTGAAACCTGCTGATGGTGATACACTCTTTGATGGTTTTAATACAACGGCAACAGGTAAAGATGCGATTGAAATTGCAGGTAAATTAAATGTTAACATTGCGGATAATACGACCGTTACGCAAGATGTGAATTCACCAATTAATGGTACTGGCGAATTCAATAAGAATGGTAAAGGAACATTTGATGTGAAAGCCGATAATCCATTTAGCGGTGATGTAAATGTTAATGACGGTACTTTATACATTTCTAAAGGCGGTAAATTAGGTAATGCCACAGTGAATGTGAAACCAGATGCGACGTTATCATTGAACGAAGAAGGTACTTCTTTAGGCAATCTTAATCTTGATGGTACGTTAAAAGTCGTTGCGACACCTGATGGGCATACGAAGATTAATGTAGCTGGCAATGCTGATATTACTAATGGTAAACTTTTTACAGATATTGCTGGTAGTAACGAAGAAGATTTAAAAAACGGCAAGTTTGAAAATTTGATTACGGCTGGTGGTAAGATTATCGGTGATCAGTTTGCAAGCTATGATGACAATAGTGCATTGTTTAATTTTGTGCCTCAATTTGTTGGTAATGAGATCACTTTGATACCGAGAGCAGCGAAAGAAAATGATGACAGCTATAGTTTATATAATATCGTAAACAAATTTGGCTTAGATCGTGCTAGCGGTGCAGCACAAACCTTAGACGCAAACTTTGTTCGTTCACCAGCGAATGAATTATCACGTCTGTTCTATACTATTCGTGATAAACAACAAGCTGCAGATGCCTTATTAGCTTCATTACCAACCTTAGCAGGTGCAAGCAGTCAAGTGATTGCCGATACCAGCAGAGCGTTGGCAGATTTAGCGACTATTTATGATCGTTGTGAAAGTGACTTACTGCAAAAAGATAAGAATCTTTGGGTAAGAACCTTTGGTAGTTTCGGACGACAAAATGCGTATAAAGGGGCAGCAGGCTACAATGACGATACTTATGGCTTTGCGGTTGGTGCAGAAAAATGTCATCAACAAACTCGCATAGGTGTGATGATGGGGTATGCGTATGACAATGTACATAGTCGTGAATCAGTATCTGATCAAAGCGTGAAAGCGGAAACCATTCAATTAGGTGTGTATGGTAATACGCCAGTAAGTTCATTGATTGATTTAGATTTCCGTGCAGGTATCGGTTATAGCGATGTGAGTACGCAACGTACTATCAATTTTGCAAATCGTACTGCAAAAGCGGATTACGGTAATAAATTGGCGTATGCTGGTTTAGGTATGAACTTCTCTGCTTATAGCAGCGATAATGCAGAAATCAAACCATTTGTCCGTATGGATTACCAAGTAGTACGCAATAATCATTACCAAGAAAAAGGTGCTGGCGTATTAAATCTTCAAGCTGACGCAGGTACAAACCAAGCGTTAGTGAGCAAAGCAGGTATCGCAACGCAATTCCGTGTAGCGGATAAAGTATCTGTTGGTGCAAGGACAGCTGTTGGTTATGACCTCATTGGTGAACCAGCAGAAGTTCGCGCAGCCTTTGCAGGCGCACCAGATCTAAAATTCACCACAAAAGGCGCACAACACGGACGTGTGAGCGGTGAAATGGGAGTAGATATTCGTTATCAAATTGCCCCAGCGGCGAGCTTATCATTAAGCTATGATGCTGATGTGCGTAAAGGTTACGTTGAGCATACTCCGACTGTTTCATTTAAGATGGCTTTTTAGTTAATAGCATCTGATTGAATTTCAATAATCTATATAGAAAGTGCAAATTTAACGGTTTGCACTTTTTTCTTGCCTAAAATCTTGAAATTTCTTTTTTTACACCTATTTTACGCAACCGATGTTTGGCGATAGTCGCCACAATCTAATTTGATAATTAAAAGGGAAAATGTATGAGTAAGAATCAAGAAACGAGAGGCTTTCAATCAGAAGTGAAACAGCTTCTGCAATTAATGATCCATTCACTTTATTCAAACAAAGAAATTTTCGTAAGAGAATTGATCTCTAATGCCTCAGATGCGGCAGATAAACTTCGCTTTAAAGCATTGTCTGCACCAGAGCTGTATGAAGGTAATGGGGATTTAAAAGTTCGTATTAGTTTTGATGCAGATAAAGGAACATTAATCATTAGTGATAATGGGATTGGGATGACTCGTGAACAGGCGATTGAGCATCTCGGTACGATTGCGAAATCAGGTACGAAAGAATTCCTTTCTTCATTAGGGGCAGAGCAAGCAAAAGATAGTCAACTCATCGGACAATTTGGTGTAGGTTTCTATTCTGCGTTTATTGTAGCGGATAAAGTTACCGTAAAAACGCGTGCTGCGGGCGTTAGTGCCGATCAAGGTGTGTTATGGGAGTCTGCTGGAGAAGGTGAATTTAGTGTCGCAGATATTGAGAAGAAAGATCGTGGTACAGACATTACACTCCATTTACGTGAAGATGAAAAAGAGTTCCTTAATGAATGGCGTTTGCGTGAAATTATCGGTAAATATTCAGACCATATCGGCTTGCCAGTTGAAATTTTAACTAAAGAGTATGATGAAGAAGGGAAGGAAGCTGGCGTTAAATGGGAAAAAATTAATAAAGCTCAAGCACTTTGGACACGTTCAAAATCAGACATTAGTGATGAAGAATATAAAGAGTTTTATAAACATTTAAGTCACGATTTTGCTGATCCAATGTTATGGGCACATAATAAAGTAGAGGGAAATCAAGAATATACTAGCTTGCTTTATTTACCAGCTAAAGCACCTTGGGATCTTTTCAATCGTGAACAAAAACATGGTTTAAAACTTTATGTACAGCGTGTGTTTATTATGGACGATGCTGAACAATTTATGCCGAATTATTTACGCTTTATCAAAGGGTTAATTGATTCAAATGACTTACCATTAAATGTATCGCGTGAAATATTACAAGATAACAAAGTGACTGCTGCATTGCGTAAAGCGTTAACGAAACGTGCGTTAGGTATGCTAGAAAAATTAGCCAAAGATGAAGATCAAACTAAATATCAACAATTCTGGCAAGAATTTGGCTTAGTCTTGAAAGAAGGTCCAGCAGAAGATCCAGCGAATAAAGAAGAGATTGCTAAATTATTACGCTTTGCCTCAACGCACAATGATAGTAGTGAACAAACAGTTTCATTACCAGATTATGTCGCCAGAATGAAAGAGGGGCAAAAAGCCATCTACTATATTACGGCAGATAGCTATATGGCAGCGAAAAATAGCCCGCATTTAGAGATCTTTAACAAGAAGGGTATTGAAGTTTTATTACTTTCTGATCGCATTGATGAATGGATGTTGAGCTATTTGACAGAGTTTGATGGTAAAGCGTTACAAACGATTACGAAATCAGATCTTGATTTAGGTGATTTAGCTGATAAAGAGGAAGAGAATAAGCAAAAAGAAGAAGCTCAGGAATTTGCCTCTTTCATTGAACGTGTGAAAACGTTATTAGGGGAACGTGTGAAAGATGTACGTTTAACCCACCGTTTAAGTGAAACACCTGCGATTGTATCAACGGATAATGATCAGATGACAACACAAATGGCAAAATTGTTTGCGGCAGCAGGACAAAAAATGCCAGAAGTAAAATATACATTTGAACTCAATCCTGAGCATCGTTTAATTAAGAAAGTCGCTGATATTGCAGATGAGCAACAATTTGCAGAATGGGTAGAACTCTTGTTTGATCAAGCATTACTTGCAGAACGAGGTACGTTAGAAAATCCAGCAGCGTTTATTAAACGTATTAATCAGTTGTTAGCATAATAAGATGTTATAAACCCACCGTTTGGTGGGTTTAGTTTTAGATTTAGGTTTCGCCCTAAAGGGCGACTTCATTTTTTGCTCGTGCAAAAAAACGAAGCAAAACAAAAAGCATTACTTTTTGAGAGCTGCTTGCTGCCGACCCGTAGGGTGAGCAAGTGAGCCGAGCGAATTTGCGAATAAAAAGTAGAGAAAATAAAAATACTCCCTACCCCATTAAACCCTCTTCACAAAAGGAAAAAACCTTGTTCTTGCCAACAATTAAATGATCTAATACCTTTACATCAATTAATTGACATATATTTTTAATTTCCTTTGTTATTTCAATATCTTGAGTACTAGGTGTAACAATACCTGAGGGATGATTATGGGAGAGAATCAGGGCAGCAGCATTATGTTGTAATGCTGATTTAATAATTTCCCGTGGATGAATTTGTGTACTATTAATGGTGCCCTGAAATAATACTTCTTTTTGGATAAGATGATGTTGATTATCTAAAAAGAGAACCATAAACATCTCTCGTTGCTGCATACTCAGTTCACTTTGCATATACAGTTTCGCAAATTCGATATTATTAAATACGGGTTGTTGTTGTAATTCTTGTGATAAATAACGTTTTGTCATTTCAATACAGGCTTGTAGTTGAATATATTGGGTAATACCTAACCCTTTGACTTGGCAAAATTCTATTTCTGATGCACTGAGTAATTCACGTAAAGATCCAAAATGAATTAATGCTTGTTCGGCCAATGTCATGACAGAACAATTTTTAAATCCAGTACGTAGAAAAATGGCAAGTAATTCTTGATCATCTAAACTTGCTGCACCCTGCTGTAATAGTTTTTCTCGAGGCATTAAAGAAGACATAACAGTATTCCTAATATCAAAAATATAAAAATGAAATGTAGCGAGAACAAAACAGAATGGATAAAAAATAGCTTGTTTTTGTGGCAAAGATCGTAAAGTTGAAAAAAATCATATTTTATTAGAATAAAAGTAGGGGTAAATTGGCAGGCTAGCAAATATCCAGTAGAATGGCTCATCTTTTGTTGATTTTTCTAGAGGTTATCAACGCGTGGATAATTATCTCCAACAGAAACGTATTCTTGTCGGTATTACTGGCGGAATTGCTGCTTATAAAGCTATTGAATTTATTCGTTTATTACGCAAGCAAGATGCGGAAGTTAGAGTTGTTTTAACTGAAGCCGCTGCGCATTTTGTTTCTCCTCTTACGTTACAAGCTATTTCGGGTAATGCGGTATCACAATCACTTTTTGATCCACAAGCGGAATTAGCAATGGGGCATATTGAATTAGCCAAATGGGCTGATGCGATTGTCATTGCCCCTGCGACTGCCGACTTTTTGGCACGTTTAAATTTAGGCTTGGCGAATGATCTGTTAACAACGTTATGTTTAGCAACTAAAGCCCCAATTTTTATTGCCCCAGCAATGAATCAACAAATGTATGCACAATCAGTTGTACAACAGCATTTATCAAATTTACGCCAACGAGGTATTAATATTATTGGACCTAATAGTGGTGAACAAGCATGTGGAGATGTTGGTGCTGGTCGAATGTCAGAGCCAAGTGAAATTTTTGCTGCATTATCTGCAAGTTTTATTACAGAAAAACCATTATTAGGATTAAAGGTAGCGATTACCGCAGGTCCAACACAAGAGGCGATTGATCCTGTTCGTTATATTTCCAATTATAGTTCTGGCAAAATGGGTTATGCGATCGCACGTGCGTTTGCTAAGCAAGGAGCGACAGTAACGTTGATTAGTGGACCAGTAAATTTAAATCCACCACAAGATGTGAGTGTCATTAAGGTAACAACAGCACAACAGATGTGGGAACAATCAATGAATACAGCAGTAACACATCAGATTTTTATTGGTTGTGCAGCGGTTGCAGATTATCGAGTGGCTGAGATTGCAGCACAAAAAATTAAGAAAAGTGGTGATGAATTAACATTAAAATTAGTGAAAAATCCTGATATTATTGCCGACGTTGGTCATCTTAAACATCATAGACCGTTTACAGTTGGGTTTGCAGCAGAAACACAAGATGTTGAAAATTATGCGAAAGATAAATTAACTCGTAAATGTCTAGATTTAATTTGTGCTAACGATGTGTCGATTGCAGGGCAAGGATTTAGTAGCGATCGTAATGCGTTACATCTCTTTTGGCCAAAAGGTAATGTAAGTTTGCCTTTAGCAGATAAGCAAATACTTGCAGAACAGTTGGTCGCTCATATTGTTAATCTTTATCAAATAACAAAAAATAACGATGAAAAAAATTGATGTCAAAATTCTTGATGCACGTATTGGTAATGAGTTTCCATTGCCAAGTTATGCAACAGAAGGATCGGCAGGTCTTGATTTGCGTGCATTAATAGATGAAAAAATTATTTTACAACCAGGGGAAACACGCTTAATTCCAACGGGACTCTCTATTTATATTGCGGATCCAAATTTGGCTGCTGTGATTTTGCCTCGTTCAGGATTAGGGCATAAACATGGCATTGTGTTAGGCAATCTGGTCGGATTAATTGATTCGGATTACCAAGGACCATTAATGATTTCTGCATGGAATCGTAGTGAGCAGCCTTTTCCGATTGAAGTAGGTGATCGTATTGCACAGCTTGTGTTTGTGCCTGTTGTACAAGCTGAATTTAATATCGTAGCTGATTTTGAACAAACAGAACGAGGCGATGGTGGATTTGGTCATACAGGAAAATAAGCCGAAAAAGAAAATTGAAAAACGTTCTTTAGCGGCAAGGCGGCAACAAGTATTAACGATTGTTGCACATTTATTACATTCAGAACAGGGAATGGAGCGGATTACAACTGCTAAATTAGCTGAAGCGGTTGGGGTCTCAGAGGCTGCGTTATATCGCTATTTTCCGAGTAAAACCAAAATATTTGAAGCATTAATCGAGCAGATTGAAATGGTGTTATTACAACGGATTACTCAGTCAATGAAAATGCAAACAGATACTAAAATGCGAGTACATGATATTTTGCAGATGGTATTGACCTTTGCACAAAAAAATCCAGGATTAACTCGCATTTTAACTGGACATGCATTGATGTTTGAAGATAAGTCGTTGCAACAAAGAGTCGCTGCATTTTTTGACCGTTTAGAATGGCAATTAGTCAATGTATTACAGATGCGTAAATTGCGAGAAGGACGAGGATTTAAAGTTGATGAAAGAGTCATTGCAGGACATTTAGTATTGTTATGCGAGGGGCAATTTATGCGTTATGTGCGTTCTGATTTCCGTCATTCTCCAATTCAAAATTTTGCAGTACAGTGGCAGTTACTTGAGCCACTTTTTGATTAGATAAAAATATGATTATTCCTTGGGAACAGTTAAGTGAAACGGCATTGCGTAATATCGTACAAAGTTTTATTTTACGAGAAGGAACCGATTACGGCGTGCGTGAGTTAAGTTTGGCTGAAAAAGAAACACGATTACTTAAACAAATTAAATCAGGTAAGGTAGTGATTGTGTGGTCGGAACTGCATCAATCATTAGATCTTAAAGAAAAACAAGAGTTTTTAAGACAACCTGAGCAAAATATGCTATAAAAACAGGGTCTTAAAGATTTATTTAATCTCATAAGTGTTGGTGGTATGGATATGAAAGAAGAAATTGAAATGCAACAGGATGATACGGGAATAGCACATGCAGGTGACCCGACGTTAGAATGGTTTTTATCTCATTGCCACATTCACAAATACCCCTCCAAAAGTACTTTAATTAATGCTGGTGAAAAAGCAGAAACACTTTACTATTTAATTAAAGGTTCAGTTGCCGTTTTAGTTAAAGATGACGAAGGCAAAGAGATGATCCTATCTTATCTCAGTCAAGGTGAATTCTTTGGTGAAATTGGTTTATTTGAGGAAGTGAAAGTACGTACGGCTTGGGTAAAAGCAAAAACGACCTGTGAAGTTGCTGAAATTTCTTATAAGAAGTTCCGCCAATTAATTCAAGTCAATCCAGAAATTTTGATGTATTTAACTGCTCAGTTAGCTCGTCGTTTACAAAATACATCTAAACAAGTGAGTAACTTAGCATTCTTAGATGTTACTGGACGTATTGCTCAAACCTTATTGCATTTGGCAAAAATGCCAGAGGCGATGACCCACCCAGAAGGAATGCAAATTAAGATTACTCGCCAAGAGATAGGGCAAATTGTTGGTTGTTCTCGGGAAACGGTTGGGCGTATTTTAAAAATGTTAGAAGATCAGGGATTGATTTCTGCGCATGGCAAAACCATTGTAGTTTATGGTACTAGATAACAATACCAAGCATTAATTTTATCTAACGATAAGGAAATAGGATGAAAAAGGAAGAAATAGGCCATAATTTTTTAGCTCGCTTAGGTAAAACACGTCTTCGCCCAGGTGGTAAAAAAGGGACTGATTGGTTAATTGCAAATGCCGATTTGAATAAAAACAAAAAAGTGCTTGAAGTTGCTTGTAATATGGGAACGACAGCCATTGCATTGGCAAGCCAATTTGGTTGCCAAATAGAAGGTGTTGATTTAGATGAGCAAGCATTGGCGAAAGCACAGAAACAGATCACAGAAGCAAAATTAGATAATTTAATTCATGTACAACGTGCGAATGCAATGAAATTGCCTTTTGCGGATAATTCGTTTGATGTAGTGATTAATGAAGCAATGTTGACGATGTTGCCGTTAGAAGCAAAACAAAAAGCAGTTGCAGAATATTTTCGTGTTTTAAAACCAGGTGGCTTCTTATTAACGCACGATGTGATGTTATTAGAACAAAATGTCGATGAAATTTTGGCCGTATTGCGTGATGTGATTAATGTTAGTGTAACTCCTTTGACCAAAGAGGCTTGGAAATCATTATTTAAAGATGCTGGTTTTAATAATGTTGATACCTATTCGGGTGAAATGACATTATTATCGCCAAAAGGCATGATTTATGATGAAGGAGTATTAGGGACACTAAAAATTGTGCGTAATGCGTTGAAATCAGAAAACCGAGCAACTTTCAAAAAGATGTTTAAGTTCTTTAATGATCCACAAAATAAACTACATTTCATTGTAGTATGTAGTCAAAAATAAATGCAGAGAAACGGTCTTGATTATTCAAGACCGTTTTTTTTGGTAACTTTAGCTAAAGAGATAACTTCAATAGTTTGCACTGAATGCATTTTCCATTGAATATTAATATCCCACAATGTCATTCCATAAATTCTGTCTGTTATTTGTGTTCTTTGATAAGCAGGACGGGGATCTTGTTGTAATACTTCCGTAATTAATGCTGGCAGTGTAGGGTAATGCTCAATGAATACACTCAGTTGTTGCTGTGCTTCAGGAGTGAAATTGACTTCTAATAATCCCTCAGGTTTAGTTTGAGCAAAACCGGATTGAGCAAAAGGTTCGCTATCTGCATAGGTAAGGTAGGGTTTGATATCAAAAATAGGCGTGCCATTCACGAGATCAACACTGCCTAAATGTAGTAGGATTTTATCTTTGTTAATTTCAATATGATCTAAACGTACTTTGGAAAGCCCAAGAGGATTAGGACGATGTGTCGCACGAGAAGCAAACACACCAATACGTTGATTACCGCCTAAACGAGGCGGGCGGACTGTTGGTGACCATTTACCTGACGGAATACGATCAAACTGAAAAATTAGCCATAAATGTGAAAATTGTTCTAATCCTCTCACACACTCTGGCACATTGTAAGGAGGAAGCAGCTCTAAAATACCAGTACCATGTTTGACTAATTCAGGCTGCCGTGGCACAGAAAATTTTTCTGTATAGGGCGTATGAATAATAGCGACAGGTTGTAATTCAAGCGACATATCTGACCTCTTATGCCAATAAATAAGTAGTTATAGTAAAGCCAATTGAAACGTGAATTGACTTGCTTTTTTTGTACTGAGGATTTGCACGGAATTCACTATACAATCCAATCAATTCGGGTAAAATGACCAACTTGTTTTATTAAAAACTCTCCTCTTGTGCACAGAGGTGCGACAAGATTAATAAGTTTAGAGAAATGAATGAAATCGAGCAAATGTAAAATGTGGTTTGAAACCGCAAGACCTAAAACCTTGCCTTTAGCGATAGCCTCTATTGTTACGGGTTCTGCATTAGCCTATCATCATCAACAATTTAATGGAATGGTTGCTTTATTGGCACTAATCACAGCAACGTTATTACAGATCGTTTCAAATTTTGCGAATGATTATGGTGATCATATCAAAGGCTCAGATACGGAAGAGCGTATCGGTCCATTAAGAGGTATTCAACAAGGGGTGATCAGTTTTACCCAATTACGAATTGGGTTAATTTTGGTCACTGTGGCAAGTATGGTGTCTGGATTAGCATTAATTTTTGTAGCGTGTCAGACATGGAATGATGTTATTGCTTTCGTGTTACTCGGTGTACTTGCAATTATTGCTTCTATTACTTATACCGTAGGTAAGAAACCATATGGGTATATGGGGTTAGGTGATCTTTCTGTTTTTATCTTTTTTGGGCTGCTTGGGGTAGGGGGAACCTATTATTTACAAGCCCATCAAATGAGTAGCAGTATGTTTTTACCTGCAATGATGTCAGGGTTTTTAGCGGTTGCTGTGTTGAATATCAATAATTTGCGTGATGTTGAGCAAGATAAGAAAGCGGGTAAGATTACGTTAATTGTGCGTATTGGAGCAAAATATGGCTGCTATTATCATGTTGCATTATTGGCTTTAGCAGCAATTTGTGCATTAGTATTTGCAGTTAATCATTTTAAACATTGGTATAGTTTCTTGTTTGTGGTTGCATTACCATTAATGATTAAACACGCTATTTTTGTGTTACGTCATAAACAAGCATTAGAATTACGCCCAATGCTTGCACAAATGGCTAAATTAGCACTATTATTTAACATTATTTTTAGTTTAGGGCTTTGTTTTGAGTAACTTAGCTCACAATGAAAGAAAAGGAAAATACAATGAGAATTGACACATCAGAACTTTGCGATATTTACTTGGATCAAGTTGATGTGGTTGACCCAATTTTTTCTAGTTTCGGCGGTATTTCGGCATTTTCAGGAAAAATTACTACAATCAAATGTTTTGAAAGTAATGGTCTAATTACCGAAGTTTTAGATGAAGATGGACATGGACGAGTATTATTGATTGATGGCGGTGGTGCAGTTCGCCGAGCGTTGATTGATGCGGAATTGGCTCAACTAGCAGCAGATAATGGTTGGGAAGGTATTATTGTGTATGGTGCAGTACGCCAAATTGATCAATTAGAAAACATTGATATTGGTATTCAAGCACTTGCACCTATTCCAGTTTCAGCAGATGATCAAACTATCGGTGAGGTTGATGTGCCAGTAAATTTTGGTGGTGTATCTTTCTTGCCAGAAGATTTTGTTTATGCAGATTTAACAGGAATTATCTTATCGCCAGAACAACTTGATATTCCAGAAGATGATGAATAAGACATAAAAAAATAAACCTCATCAGATGATGAGGTTTATTTTTCATTATTCTAATTTTTCCAGAGGAGTAACACGTGTCACCAATAATTGGTCAATCTTATAGTGGTCTATATCCACGACTTCAAATTTAAATCCTTCAAATTCTACAACATCGGCTGGACGAGGAATTTTGCGTAAACGGTACATCATAAACCCAGCGATAGTTTCATAATTTTCCCATTCAGGGAAATCACTAATGGATAAGGCGTGTTTTACATTTTCAATTGGTGTTGATCCCTCAATTAACCAAGAATTTTCATCACGTTTAATTATTTGTTGTTCTTCTTCAATCGGAGCTACCCAATCACCCATTACTGTCATCATAATATCGGATAATGTAATGACACCTACTACTAATGCATATTCATTCATCACGACGGCGAACTTTTCTTTAGTAGCACGGAAACGATCTAATAATTCTGATAAGGTTAAGGTATCTGGAATAATGAGTACATTCCTGATCGTTGATTCATTCAGTTGAATTAAAGATTGATTATTGAGAATTTTGACGAGAATATCTTTAGTATCAACATAACCTATCACTTGATCGATATTTTCATTACATACGAGAAATTTAGAGTAAGGATAATCTGCGATCTTTTGTCGAATACTTTGTTCTGATTCTTTCAAGGTAAAATAGACTACATTTTCACGAGTCGTCATACTTGAAGGAACAGTACGTTCTTCCAGTTCAAATACATTTTCAATAAAATGATGTTCCTGTTGCTGTAATACACCAGCCTGAGCGCCAGCATCCATTACTGCAGAAATATCATCAAAGGTAATGTTATCTTCACGATTAATATTCATTTTGAATAAGCGAAAGATAGTATTTGCTACGGCATTAATAATCCAAGTTAAAGGTTTGCATAACATAATAAAAATGTTAATTGGACGAATTAATGTAATCGCAATTTTTTCTGGTGCAATCATAGCCATTCGTTTTGGCATGAGATCAGCAAATAGAATAAAAAGTGAAGTAACTAAACTGAAAGATAAGCTAAAGCCGATCGTTTCTGCCCACTCGCCTTGATAAAATTTTTCAACTAATTCAACAAAATAAGGACGAAAGGCAGACTCTCCCAAGATCCCACCTAAAATTGCAACGGCATTTAAGCCAATTTGTGATGCGGCGAAGAAATCAGCAGAGTTTTCTTGTAATAGCAGTACTTTGTTGGCACGTTCATCACCATTTTCTGCTAATAACTTCAATTTGATTTTACGGGCACCAGCTATGGCAATTTCTGAAATAGATAAGAAACTAGAGGCAGCAATTAGCATAACAATAATAATAAGATTTTGAAAAATACTCACAAAACACCTATCAACGTTAATGATTTATTTAACAAAAAACGGCTTTATTTTACTCGAAAAAATAGGAAGAGTGAAAATAACTTATTGTAATTAATCTTGGTATCGTTGAAATGTAGTGGAACAACGGCTGTTAAGGATTGTGATGCAAAGTATTAATTAAATCTACCATTATGGGTAATTGTTTTTGATAAATGAATACCTTAGCATTTTTGTCAGATATTTTGTTATCCTAAGGAGAAGTTTATGACAGCATCAGCAGTACAAGATATTCCATTTTCAGCCGAAGAAGTTGCACATTGGAAGGCAGCTACTTATCAAGATATTATTAATTTTGTTGAATCAGGTTATCACACACGTCATCGCCAACAATTACCAGCGTTAATTGAATTGGCATTAAAAGTTGAGAATGTACATAAAGATAGTAGTGCTTGCCCAGCAGGTACAGCTACAATCTTACAAAAGATTTATCAAGATCTTGAAATGCATATGCGTAAAGAAGAACAAATTCTGTTCCAAATGATTAAAGCAGGACAATATGCAATGGCTAGAATGCCAATTCAAGTGATGTTGTCTGAACATGATGAAGCAGAAGAAGATCTCAAAACCTTATTAGTAGTAACACGTAATTTAGCTTTACCAGAGGGAGCTTGTGGTTCGTGGCAGGCATTATATGAAGGTATCGCAACGTTTATTGCAGATCTAAAACAACATATTTATTTTGAAAATGAGATCTTCTTTGCAAGAGTTGTGGCAGAGAGTTAAGTTAATCAGAATAATGCCTGTTATATCAGGCATTATTCTTGCTATGAGATTAAATTAAGTTTTTCCTACGAAGTTCTTTTGTAATTCGAATAGCCGTTTCTGTTTCACAACCGGTATATTCTGCTATTTCTCGGTTTGTCCAGTTGTATTCTGGAAAGTTTTCATTGAGAAAACAGATGCTATCAATAATGCGATCTAAGCTTTTTAGATAAGCACTTTTCGCTAATCTGTTTTCTGCATCTTTTAATTCATTTGCAAGAATTTGAAACAACATTTGAACTGCACTTGCATTTTCTGCAAAGAAACGATCGATGTTTTGCGGGGTAATTCTGATTATTTCTGATTTTTGTAAAATTCTGGCGGTGCAGTGATATTGTCCATTACCCAATAAAGTCCTGAAACCGAAATAATCTCCTTGTTTGTAAATACGAACTAAACTTTCTTTGCCATTTTCTAACATATGGTATAGACCGACTAACCCTTTCTCGACAAAATAAAATTCATGTGAAGCATCACCTTGTTCATATAAAGGCGTTCCTTTTGGCAGTGTATGTAAATGCGTGTATTGACAGCTTTTTAATTGCTGGGGGAGTAGTATGTTGGCGTTTGTTATCATAAGTTATTCATTCTATTTGTCGTGATTATCAAAATAAACTTGTATCCAGTTTATATATTTTATCATAGTGCTTATTCTATGAATTAAATAGCTATCAAGTGGCAGTATAAGTAGAGAGTATTTTAATGACTATGACAATGATCATAAAGACTTGATATAGAGTTAATTCATAATATAAAAAAATATTACGATAGAAATAGCATATGACAATATCAATTATTATCACCTTAATTCTTTGTGGTCTGTTGGCGAATCTGATGTCTGCGTTATTTGGAATTGGTGGTGGCGTACTGATGGTCCCAGTATTACATACGTTGTTCCCAGAGATCCCTTTACAGATGATTGCAGCAACTTCATTGACCATTGTTATGGGAACAGCCGTCATTAATCTTATCTATTTTATTAAACAAAAAATTCGGATTGATATTAGAAAAATGATTTTTTGGTCATTGGGTATGATTTTGGGCGTACAAATCGGTTTTTCTCTCAGCTTTGCTGTGTCAGATTTTATTATTGTGCTAGTGTTTGTGCTAACGTTGACATCATTGGCAATTAAAACGTTTGTTGACATAAAAGTACAAAGAATTAGAAACAATGATCATCAGAATGAAAATGATACAGTCAAAGGTATTTTCGCTTGTTTCTTTGGTGGCGGGATTGCTGGTATAACAGGTATTGGTGGTGGTTCAATTATGTCCCCGTTAATTGCACAACTACCAAGTGTGAGTATGCAGCAAATTGCTGTTTATACTAACTATATGATGGTTATTGGGGGAATAGGGAATTTTTATAGTTATTTATCGAAGTCGCCAGATATTGTTATTCCAAATTCGTGGCAGATTGGCTATGTGAATTTTAGTATTGTAACGATTGTTGTATTAAGTTCTTTTTTTATGAGTTTTTTTTCGATGAAAATTAGAGGAAAACTTAAACCAACATTATCTAAAAAACTCTTAGGATTGACATTATTTGTTATTGCTATATATATGTTATTGTTACAATTTATTTAGTTCTTTCTTTAGCCTCTATTCGTTATTGGTGTTTTTATGTCTGAAGTCAATCAAACCTATTTTAATTTGATGGCAAAGCCAAGTAGCTTCCATTGCAATATTAAATGTGAATATTGCTTTTATTTACAAAAAGAGCAAGTGTTAACACATAATGTACGATTAATGACAGAATCTACATTAGAAAACTACATTAAAAACTATATTAATTCATTTTCTGGTAGTCGTGTCGATTTTGCTTGGCAAGGCGGTGAGCCAACACTTTTAGGTATTGATTTCTTTAGAAAAGCCATTGAATTTCAAAAAAAATATGCAAATGGAAAACAGATTAATAATAGTTTTCAAACAAATGGAATTGCATTAAACCAGCAATGGGCAGAATTTTTTAAAGCAAATAACTTCTTATTAGGTATTTCTATTGATGGATTAGTCGCTATTCATAATAAATATCGCATTTCTATTAATGGGCAGCCAACGTTTGAACGTGTTAAACACGCAATTGAATTATTAAAAAAATATCAGGTTGACTTTAATACGTTAACGGTTGTAAACGATCAAAATTGGAATAAAGGAAAAGAGACCTACCTTGCGTTAAAAGAGTTAGGTTCAACATTTATGCAATTTATTCCTATTGTTGAAGTGGCGAATTATGCAGTACAACGTTCAGACTATAATCCAAGTAAGAATTATAAAATGACACCATTTTCTGTACCACCAGAAGGGTACGGACAATTTTTATTAGATATATTTAATGAGTGGGTAAAACAAGATATTGGTCATATTTTTGTGATTACATTTGATAATTTATTAGGGCAATGGCTAGGTTATCCTTCAAGTAGCTGCGTACATAGAGAAACTTGTGGGCAATCTATGGTATTAGAAGCCAATGGCGATGTGTATTCTTGTGATCACTTTGTCTATCCTGCGTATAAAATAGGTAATGTCAATCATCAGTCATTGGCTCAAATTGTGAATAGCAAGAAACAGATTAATTTTGGACAAGCAAAACGAGAAACCTTGACTAAAAAATGCCAAAAATGTGAGGTACGACATCTTTGCTATGGTGGTTGCCCAAAACATCGAATTGTTCCATTGAAAGGCGAACAGTTTAAGCAAAATTATTTATGTCCTTCTTATCAATTATTTTTTCGTCAAACAGCGCCAATCATGGCACAGATGCGGAATATTATTCACCGAGGTGGAACGGCTAGCGATATAAAGCACTTTATGTAGATAATTTAAATATTTATCTTTTAGATTTAGATATTGTATGACAAGTGTAGATACCGTCCTAAAAGATACACTTTTTTGGACGGTATCGTTTTAAACCACTTTTTAGTGATCATTTTATTGCTACATTCATTTGTTTTTGTAACAAAATATTTTGGTTTGACATAATAAATATCTATTCTGAAGTTATGATTCCAGAATAGATAGGAATAAATTATGCCTATTTATGATAATGTGGATTTGGTTCAGGAATACGAGCACCAACATCTTGCTTCCACTTATCTAATTTCTTCTTCAGCTTTTGCACGACATCTGGATATTGCTCACTTACCTCATAATGTTCTCCAATATCTTTATATACATTATAAAGTTCTAGTTTTCCGTCCTCAAAAAACTCAAGTAACTTCCATTCACCATCACGAATAGAACAGCCAGGAGTACAACCTTGATTACTGTAATGCGGATAATGCCAAAATAATGCTCTTTCAATCGTTTTTTGTTGCTGCATTAAAAGAGGAAGAATGCTAACACCATCGCAATGTTGCATTGGGCGTAAAGGTAATCCAGCGGCTTCTAATAATGTAGGATAAAAATCAGTTGATGTTACAGGTGTTTCTAACAGGATATTTGGCTCAATTTTGCCTTTCCAGCGAATGATTAATGGTTCTCGAGTACCCCCCTCATACATCCACCCTTTTCCCTCACATAACGGTTTATTTGTTGTCGGCGATCCTTCAGCAGTGGCAAGCCCTCCATTGTCGCTATAAAAGATGACAATCGTATCTTCTTCTATCCCATTTTCTTTCAAACAATCAAGCACTCGGCCAATATTCCAGTCTAGATTTTCTACCATCGCCGCATAAACAGGATCACTTTGGATTGTGCGTCTTAGCACATATTCATCTTGTTTATGTAGGCAAGGAAACTGTTCCCCTTTTTCAAAAGGGTCTATTTGATCAAGCCCTAAACTACGTGCTTTAGCTCGATATTTCTCTACGAGATGTGTATGGCATTGGATTGGCGTATGAACGGCATAATGAGATAGATACATAAACCAAGGCTTATCTGTATCACGACTATTATTAATTAATTTTATCGCTTCATCAGTTAAACGATCTGTAAGGTATTCGCCCTCTGGTCCATCTTCGAGAGTTTCAATTCCATAAGGAGAGAAATAACCTTTAAATGGGTGTCCCCAATCACATCCGCCAATATTGACATCAAATCCATGTTTTTCTGGATAAGTTTCAAAACGCTGTTCATTATGCTTGCTTAAATGCCATTTTCCGACATGCCAAGTATTATAGCCTCCCTCTTTTAATGCTTTCGCTAGAGAAAATTCTTCAGTGCTAAGGTGATCAATATAAGGCACATCAGCCAATTTTCCTTCGGAATATCCACCTAACCACTGTGTCATTCCTAATCTAGCAGGATATTTTCCTGTTAAAATACTTGCCCTTGTCGGAGAACATACTGGGCAGGCCGCATAGGCATCAGTGAAGCGAGCTCCTTCTTGGGCAAACTGATCTAATCTAGGCGTTTCATAAAATGAGCTACCATAACAACCAGTATCAGACCAACCATAATCATCAAGTAAGATAAAAAGAATATTTGGTTTTTTCTGCATAATTTATTCCTTATTATTCGTGGTGCTATTATATCGAGTATGGATATAACGATTATAAATAGGCTGTACTTTAATATGCAGCCAGATACAAACTAATACGCATAGAGCTAAGGCACTGATAAAGTAAGTCCAAAAATCAGGAGAAACAACACCTTGATCATAAGCTAATCCAACTTTCGAAAATAAAATATAAATTAGCGATGCAATAGAAATGAGAATTCCACTCGTTAATAATGAATAATTCCATGCTTGCATATCTATTTTTGATCTATTTACAGTGAGCTTAATTTGATTTTTATTCGGTTTGATGATTCCCCATAAAATTAAAATAATGATTTCTGCAACAAATAATAATCCATACACGTGCATCCAATGGATATGAATATATTTCTTTAAGCCAAAGACAAGTAAATAATAGATGATGACATGAAAGATAATAATAAATTTTGCAGCTAACTCTGGAATGCGAATGCGTTTTCCAAATAATCCTAATAATACTAGGCTAACAATTGGAATAGCGATAAACCCAGTAAATTGTTGCAAAAAGATAAATAATCCTTGTGGAGCATAAAATAAATTAGGGGCAATAATAATAGTTAATATTGAACAAATAATTCCAAAAATTTTTGAAATATAAATGACCCTTTGATCACTTGCGTTTGAGTTAATTACGGCTTTATAAATATCTACTGCAAATAATGTAGAGGCAGAATTAATCAGTGAGTTATAAGTTGAAAAGACAGCACCAAGTAATGCTGCAATAAAAAGCCCTAATAAAGGTGCAGGTAGAACATTAGAAACTAAAGTAGGATAAGCTAAATCTTTGCTTTCAAAATTTTCTCCGTATAAGTGGAATGCAAGTAATCCTGGAAAAAGTGCAATAAAAGGCACTATCATTTTAAAGAAACCTGCAAGTAATAGACCTTTTTGTCCAGAGCGTAAACTTTCTGCACCTAATGCACGTTGAATAATGAATTGATTTGTTCCCCAGTAGAAAGTGGCGAGTACCATTAAACCAGTAAAGACAGCAGCAATTGGAATAGCATCTAATTGCGATCCTGTACCAATAGCATCAAGTTTTTCAGTATGTGTTACCGCAATATAATGTAATGTTTCCAGTAAATTACCTTGTATTTTGTCGCCTAATGCAAGTAAACCAAAAATAGGAACAAGGCAACCAATAACTAAAAGTCCAATCCCGTTTAACGTATCTGAAATTGCAACAGCTTTTAATCCTCCAGCAACGGCATAGATTGCACCGATCACGCCGATAACAATCGTACAAAGCCAAAGTGCTTCCATTTTAGATAAGCCTAAATAGGATTCGATATTTAGTATCTTCATCAACGCTAGTGCACCGCCATATAAAACCGTTGGAGACCAGACAAATAAATAACCAAACATAAAAAGATAAACGATAAGTTTTCGTGTACCTTCTCCATAATGTGAGCTTAAAAATTCGGGCATAGTAGAAAAAGCACCACCGAGATACATAGGGAGGAATAAAATTGCCAATAGTATAATCCCTCGAATGGCCCAAATTTCCCACGCTAGTGCTGTCATATTTCCAGCATAGGCGACACCACTTTGCCCTACTAATTGTTCAGTTGATATATTTGTTAATAGTAATGATCCTGCTATAAATAATGCTCCTAATTTATTACCTGCAAGAAAATAACCATTAGAGGTTGATATTGTTCCTTTTGTTTTATACCACGAATACCAAGCCACAAAGGCCATAAAGGCAATGCAGCTAAAGAATGTAAACATAGTTTCTTCCTCCTTTATTTATGGATTGAAATGTGAATATAAGAAATAGCAAAGGGTATGATATTAATCATAATAAATTTAAACTTGTTGTTACCTTCTGCAATTAAAAGTAATTAGGATTATAAGGAGGAATAAAGAGGAATAAGTATGATCATTGTTATAAAACAACTGTGATTCGAATCACAGATTTAGATATTTTATTAAACGTCTATATCAAAAAATATGACTTTATCAATTATTAGTTTTTGAGTTATTTACTTATATTTTGAATTTGTGATCTTTCTCACATACCTCCTATGATTATTATCATAATAGAAAAGCATTAGAAGCCATTATGCTACAAAGAGATATTTAATTTATAAATATCAAGTAAAAAGAGTACAGGAGGCAATATGCTATTAACAATTCTTAGTTTTTTACTGGTTACGGGTGGTGTCGCGTGGATTTCGTGGCTAAAAACAAAAAATGATGATTTATCCACTTCAAAAGGGTATTTTCTTGCAGGTAGAGGTTTAAGTGGGTTTGTAATTGGTTGTTCAATGATTTTAACTTCCTTATCAACAGAACAAATTATTGGTGTAAATGCAAACTCTTATGCAGGAAATTTTTCTATTATTGCGTGGACAGTACCAACTGTTATTCCATTGTGTTTCTTAGCACTATATTTATTACCAAAGTATATTAGAAACGGATACACTACTATTCCAGAATTTTTTGAAAATCGATTTGACCGACAAACACGTTTAATTATGTCAGGTCTTTTTTTAGTTTTTTATCTTTTTATTGTTATTCCAACAGCCCTCTATACTGGTGCTATTGCTTTTAATAAGATTTTTAATTTAGAAGCCACATTTGGGATTAGTTATGGAGAATCTATTGTTTATACCATAATGGCAATTGGTGTTGTTGGTGCTGCATATGCGATCTTTGGTGGATTAAAAGCAGTTGCCGTGTCGGATACAATTAATGCAATTATTTTAGTTATTGGAGCGATTCTTGTACCAATTTTTGGCTTGATTTATTTAGGGAATGGAAGTTTTTCAGAAGGGTTACATATTATTGGTACAACACACGTAGAAAAGTTTAATGCGATTGGTAGTGCGACTGATGCTGTACCGTGGCCAACAATATTTACTGGTATTATGTTGGTTCATTTCTTTTACTGGACAACGAACCAAGCGATTGTACAACGTGCTTTAGGTGCTAAAGATCTAAAAGCAGGGCAAAAAGGAATCTTAATTGCAGCACTATTTCTCTTACTTTTACCACTAATCTTAAATGTGCCAGGATTATTAAGTTTCCACATCATTGGAGAAGGATTAAATCCTATTGATTTATCTTATCCTGAATTAGTTAATCGAGTATTACCAACTGTATTACAAGGTTTTTTTGTGGCAGCACTATTTGGTGCGATATTAAGTACCTTTAATTCCTTCTTAAATTCAGCAGCAACTATTTATTGTAAAGATTTATTACCTTCAATCACGAAAAAGACATTTAGTGATAGAGAGTTAATTACTTATGCGAAAAAAGTTTCTGCTATTATGGCGATTGTGACTATTATTATCGGACCATTACTAATGTTTGGTACTGATGGTATTTTCTTAATTACAAAACGATTTGCAGGTTTTGTGAATATTCCGATTGTTGCACTGTTTGCAGTTGGATTATTTAATAAAACAGTTTCTGGAGTAGCTGCTCGAATTGCTTTGTTATTACATGTTGTTTTATATTTCCTCATTGTATGGGTGTTTAATGTAAAAATTAACTTTGTTTATGTTATGGCAGCCTTATTTGTTTTTGATGTTGCTGTGATGTTAACTTTAGGCATTTTCTTAAGACGAGCCACTCCGTATCAAGATAATACCGAAAATAAAAGTAATGTTGACCTAAGTAATTGGGAATATGTCAATATTACTGTTGCCTCATTAATTTTAGGTTTAATTGCGCTTTATACACTTTTATCTCCAGTTGGATTAGCTTCCGCAGAGGGCAAACCGCTATGGGTCATAGGCGGTTATTTAGTATTGCAAGCTGTTTTATTAGTTGTTGTAGGTAAAAATAAACAGAAGGCTTAAATATGAGTAATGTGATTTATATTTTATTAGACCAAGTAAGAAAAGATATGCTAGGCCCGTATGGGCATAGCATTGTGAAAACACCCAATATAGATAGATTAGCGAAAGAAGGGGTATGTTTTGACAATGCGTTTACACCTGCATCAGTGTGCGGACCAGCAAGAACATCACTGTTTACAGGATTAATGCCCTCTTCGCACGGCATTATTAGAAATGGTGAAAAAGGGGGAACGGGGGAAATTAGCCCAGAAGCACCGAATATCTCTAATTTAGTAGGTTATAACTGCTATGTTGCTGGAAAGTGGCATGTTGGTACAAAATCTGTACCTGCTGATTACGGAATACGAGGACATAATTTTGATGGTTATGGTTACCCAGGTAGCCAAGTTTATAAGGATCTTGTTTTCAATCAACCGCCTACACATTCTAATCGCTATAAAGAGTGGTTAGTGGAAAATCAATTAGACATTCCAAGCGTAAGCAAAGCCTATTTTGGGGATAATCCACATTTACGTGTGCAAGAACTATGTGGGCTTTTATCTGGCTCCAAAGAGCAAACAATCCCTTATTTTATTATTGATGAATCTAAGCGATTTATTCAGGAATCATTAGATGAAGGAAAACCATTTTTTACTTGGATAAACTTTTGGGGACCACATACACCTTGTATCGTACCAGAGCCTTACTACTCAATGTATGATCCAAAAGATGTTGTGCTTGATAAGAGCTTCTTTAAGCCATTAGAAGGTAAACCTGGACATTATAGAACAATCTCTAAAATGTGGGGAATGTGGGAAGCGAGTGAAGAACATTGGCGAGAGGTAATTACAAAATTCTGGGGATATATCACGCTCATTGATGATGCAATAGGAGAATTATTTAAATTTTTAGAACAAAAGGGATTATATGAGGACACCTTTATTGTAATTACTGCTGATCATGGTGATGCGATGGGGGCGCATAGAATGATCGAAAAAGGTGAATTTATGTTTGATAGTACATATAACATTCCGTTGATTGTTAAAGATCCACTTTCAAATAGGATTAATCAACGAGATGACAATTTAGTGTATCTACATGATTTAACCTCTACTGTATTTGATGTCGTAGAGCAAACAATACCGCCTTGTTTTGAAGGACAAAGTATTTTACCTATTGTTCGTCAAGGTAAAAATAATGATCGAAAGGGCTTATTAGCACAATTAGCGGGGCATTTTGTTTATTTTGAACAACGAATGTGGCGACGTAAGGATTATAAACTGGTTTTCAATGCGAGTGATGTTTGTGAACTATATGATGTGAAAAATGATCCAGAAGAAATGGTAAATCTTTTTTATGATGATGCCTATTCAGAGATAAAGAAGACAATGTTGCTAGAGATGCATTCTGAAATGAAGAAAATTAATGATCCATTAGAGAATTGGGTATATCGTATTATTGATGAATTATAAGTTCTCATTTTCTCTATTAGGAAAGTTAAAATACCTGCTTATTACGAGCAGGTATTTTTTATGAAATTACAGTATAGTCATTAAGAACTTTTTCACCTCCATAATGTCAAACCCCCGCTTTTATTGTATAGGTTATGGAGATAATTCATTTATGCGAATAGCGTCATTCTCATTACGTTCGACAACGTTAATTAGTTTGGTTTCACTCTATTTCACATTAGTATTAAATTATGCGTTTTATGCCAAAGTCTTAAAACTTCACCCCTTTACTGGTGCAACAGAAGATTATTTTTTAGTAACTGTGCCAGTTTTTGTCTTTTTTGTACTAAATGCTGTATTTCAATTATTTGCCTTACCCGTTTTGCATAAAATAATAATGCCTGCGCTACTGATGATCAGTGCAGCAGTGGGGTATAGCGAAGTTTTTCTAGATGTCTATTTCACAACAGATATGTTGGAAAATGTGTTGCAGACAAATTTTGCTGAAGCATCACGCACGGTTACATTGCCTTATATTTTATGGATTCTTGGTTTTGGTGTTTTTCCCTCATTGCTTTATGTGTTGGTGAAAGTAGATTATCGTCGTTGGTATAAAGAAATTGCCTATCGTATTGCCATGATTTTGTTATCTGTTGTGGTGATAGCGGGTATTGCGAAGGGATTTTATCAAGATTATGCCTCTTTTGTGAGAAATAATAAGAGTGTCCCCGCTTTGATTGTGCCATCGAATTTTATTAGTGCTGGAATAAACGAAGTTAAGCGTATTCAACAAGCCAATATGCCCTATACTGAGTTGGGCTTAGATGCAGCACAAGAAAAGCCTGATGATTATCTTCACCTGACAGTATTAGTTGTGGGGGAAACGACCCGAGCGCAAAATTGGGGATTGAATGGTTATCAACCACAAACGACACCATTATTAGCAGCACGTGGTGATCAAATTATCAATTTTAAAAATGTTACCAGTTGTGGAACATCAACGGCGGTATCTGTACCTTGTATGTTTTCAGGTATGGGGAAAGATAATTATGATGCAGTGAAAGCAGCTCATCAAGATAATATCCTAGATGTATTACAACATGCAGGTGTGGAGATTTTATGGATTGATAACAACAGTGATTGCAAAGGCGTGTGTTTACGTGTACCGAGTAAAAATATCGCCTCGTCAACGGATCCAAAATACTGCCAAGATGGTGAATGTTTGGATAATATTTTATTAGATCATATTGATGATGTGCTGCGAAATCTTAAAAAAGATACCGTGTTAGTTTTGCATACGATTGGTAGCCATGGACCAACCTATTATGAGCGTTATATACCTGAATATCGTCGTTTTACACCAACGTGTGATACCAATGAAATTCAAAAATGTACCAATGAACAGTTAGTGAATACCTATAACAATGGAATTCTCTATATTGATCAATTCTTAGATAAAGTGATTGAGAAAGTATCTGCACATCCTGAATTAGAGGCTGCGGTTTACTATTTGTCCGATCATGGTGAATCATTGGGTGAGAATGGGGTGTATTTACATGGGACGCCGTATGCGATTGCACCAGCACAACAAACACATATTCCAATGATTATGTGGTTTTCGGATCGATTTAAAGAAAATGAAAATATTGACTTTGACTGCTTACGGAAAAATGCAGCACAAGAATCTTATTCACAAGATAATTTGTATAGCACACTGTTTGGATTAATGGATATGAATCCGAATACGTCGGTGTATCAGGAGAAATTAGATATTATTGCCCAATGTAAGAAGAAGTAGAGAAATAAAAAATGTGCGACTTAATGTCGCACATTTTGTTTACCATTATATGGAATTAATGCTCACTTAAAAAACCACCACTTTGATGTTTCCATAATTTGGCATAAAGTCCATTTTTTTCTAGCAACTCAGCGTGAGTACCCTGTTCCACAATTTGTCCTTTATCTAACACAATCAAGCGATCCATTGCAGCAATGGTAGAGAGACGATGCGCAATAGCGATAACGGTTTTATTCTCCATCATTTTATCTAGGCTTTCTTGAATTGCAGCTTCAACCTCAGAATCTAAAGCACTGGTTGCTTCATCCAATAATAAAATTGGTGCATCTTTTAGCATCACACGTGCAATAGCAATACGTTGACGTTGACCACCAGAGAGTTTCACACCTCGTTCTCCAACATGAGCATCATATCCATGACGACCTTGAGCATCACTTAATGCGGGAATGAAATTGGCTGCTTCAGCCCGTGTTGCAGCAGAAATCATCTCTTCTTCGGTGGCATTAGGACGACCGTAAATAATATTATCTCGAACCGAACGGTGTAATAATGAGGTGTCTTGTGTGACTAATCCAATCTGGCTACGCAAACTTTCTTGGCGAACGTCACAAACATTTTGTCCATCAATCGTAATATTACCTTGATTAGCTTCATAAAAGCGGAGTAAGAGATTAACAATAGTTGATTTTCCTGCACCAGAACGACCAATCAACCCGACTTTCTCACCTGGTTTAATGGTTAAGTTGAAATTAGAGAGGAGCGGTTTGTCACTCTCATACGCAAATTGCACATTATCAAATTTAATTTCGCCTTTGGTGACAGTAAGATCTGTTGCATTCGTTTTATCAACAATCGTATGAGGCTTAGAAAGCGTATGCATACCGTCATTAACAGTTCCAATATTTTCAAATAAACGTGCTGCTTCCCACATGATCCAACGAGAGAGATTATTGACCCGTAATGCCATTGCAATTGCAGTTGCAATTGCTCCTACGCCAGTTTTGCCAGTACTCCATAGCCATAACCCTAGTAAAGCAGTACTTAATGTGAGCAAAATATTCGTAAAATAGGTTAGGGTTTCGAGAGAAGTTGCTAACCGCATTTGAGCATGAACAGTTACCATAAACTCTTGCATAGAACGTTTAGCATAACTCGCTTCACGTAAACCATGAGAGAAGAGTTTAACTGTTGTAATGTTGGCATACGCATCGGTAACGCGTCCTGTCATTAATGAACGTGCATCAGCTTGTCGTTCGGCAGTATAGGCTAATTTTGGAATAAAGATTTTTAATATAATTGCAAAGACCACTAACCAGATAATAAAAGGTAATACGAACCAACTGTCTAAGGTCATTAATACTGCACCAGACGTAATAAAATAAACAGTGACATAAGTCATTACATCAGAAATGGCAAGGACTGTATCACGTACAGCTAATGCGGTTTGCATCACTTTTGCAGAAACACGACCAGCAAATTCATCTTGGTAAAAACTTAAACTTTGTCCTAGCATTAAACGGTGGAAGTTCCAACGTAAACGCATTGGAAATACGCCTTGTAAAGTTTGTAGATGAATATTAGAAGCAATGAAAGACCAAACAATACTAAACAGTAATAATCCAGCCATTCCGAGTAGTTGCATCTGTTTTTCTTGCCATAATTGTTGTGGTGAATATTTAGCTAACCAATCAACTAATATCCCCATGAACTGGAACAATACAGCTTCTATTGCACCTATACCTATTACCATAATAGTAAGGAGTAAAATCCAACCTCGCATTCCATCCATACAAGACCAGATAAATTTGATTAAGCCGTTTTGTGGTACGGCAGGGATATCACTTGGATAAGGATTAAGACGATTTTCAAACCATGAATAAATACGACTAAACATAGTGAATAGTTATGCTCCTTGTTTTTCTTGTTGTTTAACTTGATCCCAAAGTAGATCCATTTCTGTTAGTGAAACCTCTTCTAAAGTACGTTCAGAGAGGACAATAGTTTGTTCTACTTTGCGGAAACGTCGCTCAAATTTGAGATTAGCTTTGCGTAGAGCTTCTTCTGGATTAACGTGTAAGTGTCGAGCAACATTCACCACCGCAAAGAGAAGATCACCAACTTCTTCCTCAATTGCAGACTGATTTTGCTGTGGCTTTTGTAATTCTTCACGAACTTCTTGTAGTTCTTCTTCTACTTTTTGCATAGTCAATTCGGTTTCTGACCAATCGAAACCTACTTTTGCACAACGTTTCTGTAATTTAGCCGCACGTAGTAAAGAAGGGAGTGCAGCAGGTACATTATCTAAAATAGAAAATTGCTTTTTATCGTGACGCTCTTGTTGTTTGATGTTTTCCCAATTTTTTAACACCTCTTCACTAGTATTCGCTTCAACTTCACCAAATACATGAGGATGGCGGCGGATAATTTTATCAGTAATTCCTTGGATGACATCGTCCAATGTAAAAGCTTGTTCTTCCTTAGCTAATTGACTTAAGAAGACAACTTGCATTAATAAATCACCGAGTTCTTCTTTTAATTCTTGACGATTATTTTGATTAATTGCTTCTACTACTTCATAAGCCTCCTCTAAAATATGAGGCGGCATAGTTTGATAATTTTGTTCTAAATCCCAAGGACAACCTTTTTCAGGATCACGTAATTGAGCAATGACCTCTGCAAATTTTTCTAATTTTGTTACCATTTTTTGCTCCATTTTAGAATTAATTTGGAATTGTTTTAAATAGCGTGATCGACCGCAAATTTTTTACTTATGTTTAATGCTAGTATAATTACCAAGCTTATTCGATTAGCTGATTATAAATGGAGGAATCATTATGTATAAGCATGTTCTTGTCGCGGTTGACCTTTCAGAAGAAAGTAATGTTTTATTAGCAAAGGCAGTTCAAGTTGCTAAAAACAATAGCGCTAAACTATCCATTATTCATGTCGATGTTAATTTTTCCGATCTCTATACTGGGTTAATCGATGTAAATATGTCTTCTATGCAAGATCGTATTTCCGATGAAACCCATGACGCACTTGTTGAACTGGCAAAACAAGCAGGTTACCCAGTGACTGAAACACTTTGCGGTAATGGCGATCTTGGTACAGTGTTAGCAGACGCCGTAGATAAATATGATGTTGATATCCTTGTTGTTGGTCATCACCAAGACTTTTGGAGTAAATTGATGTCTTCAACTCGTCAAGTGATGAACAATATTGACGTTGATATGTTAGTTGTACCATTAAAAGACGAAGAATAGATTATAGCGTGAAAAAACCTCTGCGTCTGCGGAGGTTTTTCTTTGATAGTGAAATTTTCTATTATTAGTAATGTGGTGGTGGCGTTTCTTCTGCTGCTGTTGCAATGTTTGATGGCTGTATATCTTTCAGCTTTTGTGCAAGATAACGAAGTTGCAGCTGCATTTTTTCAATCATAAATTGCTGTTCAATCAGAGATTGATTAAGTTGTTCAAGTGTATTTTCTTGAAAGGCAACTTTCATTTCTAATTCATCTATACGTTGTGATAAAAGTGAGTGTTCGTTAGTCATTATCAGTCCTTGTCAAATAGCGGAAGCAGCACTTAGCTTTTATTGAGTTGAAAACTTAATAATTTCGTTTAAAACTTAAATAAATATTGTATATTTTCAAAAATCATTTTACCCTATTTGTCAAAATTACAGCACTGATAAATCTATTATTTTTTTATGGAGAACAAACAATTATGCGTTCCATTAATAAAGTTACTTTTCTTTCTGGATTAATTTTTTTAGCTGTGAGTGGGCATAGCTTGGCTGAAGATTCCCAACTAAAAGATAAAAAATTTATTGAAGATTCTTCTTATGCTATTGGTGTGTTTATGGGCAAAAACATCCAACAATCATTAGACTCTCAAAAATCGTTGATCAAATATGATAACAGTAAGATTTTGGAAGGTGTGAAAGACACATTAATGGGAAAAACAACCTTATCTGATGAAGCATTACAAAAACAGTTACAAGCATTAGATGAACAACTTACTAAAGCAACACAAGTTCAATTAGAGAAAATTGCTAAAGAGAATGAACAAAAAGGTAAAGAGTTCCGTGATCAATATGCAAAACAAGAAGGGGTAAAAAAGACTGAATCAGGTATTCTGTATCGTATTGAAAAAGCTGGAGAAGGAGCCTCTCCAAATCCAACCGATACTGTGAAAGTGAATTATCGTGGAACACTCATTGATGGAACAGAGTTTGATAGTTCATATAAACGTAATCAACCGATTGAATTCCAATTAAATCAACTTATTCCTGGTTGGGTTGAGGGTATCGGATTGATTAAAAAAGGCGGTAAGATTCAATTAGTATTACCACCAAATCTTGCGTATGGCGATCAACAGACAGGTCAAATTCCGCCAAATTCAACTTTAATTTTTGATATCGAATTATTAGATGTGAAATCAAATAATAAGTAATAATAATAAAAAGGAAAAAAGAGGACGGACAAATTGTCCGTTACTCTTTTTTAATTTGGAGTGGTTATGAATTTAGATGATGAGATCTTTTTACAAGAAGAACAACCATTTAGTAAAGAAGATCATGATATTTTGCAATCTTATGTCCCAGTAGTAGAAGGAATTGCTGCATTGATTGGTGGGCATTGTGAAATTGTGTTGCATTCGCTAGAAAATTTAAAACATTCAGCAATTTGTATTGCAAATGGGCATAATACAAATCGTAAAGTTGGCTCACCAATTACCGATCTAGCATTACGTTCTTTGCACCAAATGAAAACAGATAGTGTTTCTCAACCCTATTTTACTCGGGCAAAAAGTAATGGTTTGATGAAATCTATCAGTATCGCTATTCGTAACTCACAACAACGTATTATTGGATTACTTTGTATTAATATTAATCTAAATGTCCCTGTATCGGAGTTTGTACAAGGATTTGTTCCAACTCACGAACAAGAAGAAAGCTCGTCAGAAGTGAACTTTGCTTCTTCTGTTGAAGAGTTGGTCGCACAAACAGTAGAGCAAACTATCGAAGATGTTACCAATGATCGTAATGTTTCTAACAATAATAAGAATAAACAGATTGTTGTTTCATTATTTGAAAAGGGTATCTTTGATATTAAAGATGCCATTAATCAAGTTGCAGAGCGTTTGGGGATTTCCCGTCATACGGTATATCTTTATATTCGCCAAATTAAACAGGACGATCAAAGATAATGCATTACGTATTGTCTGTTACTCAACCAATTTATGGCTCACAGGCAAGTTTTTTAGCTTACCAGTTTGCACAGGAGTTATTGCAAACAGGGCATATCATTGATCAAGTCTTTTTTTCTCAAGCAGGTGTCAGCCACGGTAATGGATTTGTGTATCCTGCTAATGATGAGTTTCACTTAATTAAACAGTGGCAACAATTAGCACAGCAGTATCATTTTCCACTTTATCTTTGTATTGCCGCAGCACAAAGACGAGGTGTCGTAAATAGTGAAACAGCATTTACTACAAAACAGAATAATCTAGCTCAAGGCTTTGTCTTGGCTGGTTTAGGTGAATTTAGTCAGGCAGTTTTAACCGCTGATCGTGTGATCACGTTTTAGGAACTGTGAAATGAAAATAGCGTTTGTTTTTACTCAAGGACCATATGGTAGTAGTACAGTAAGAGAAGGCATTGATACATTATTAGCAATGTCAGCTTATTGTGATGAACAAGATATTGCGGTTTTCTTTTTGCATGATGGTGTGTTAAATCTTTTACCAGAACAGCAAGCAGAAGTGATTTTACAAAAAGAAACATCCTCAATGTTTAAGTTATTAAATCTGTATGAAATTGAGCAATGTTTTGTTAGTCAGGAAGACTTAGTCCGTTATCAATTAAATCAACAATCTCTATTGCTTCCTGTTGAAGTTGTCACAAAATCTGAATTAATTAAATTCCTACAGCAAGCAGAAAAAGTACTCACTTTTTGATTGGATTTTATATGCTTTATACCTTTTCCCGAAGCCAATATGATGTACAACAATTAGAGGAATTACTTGCCCAGATAACAGAGCAGGATATGATCTTATTGTGGCAAGATGGTGTATTGTTACCTCTAAAATATCCAACTGTTTTTCAAGATAATCATCATTATTGTGTCTTAGAGAATGATGTGATAGCACGTAATTTGCAGTATTATTTTTCTACTGAAAACACCCTTTTTTCTTTAATTAGTTTGACCGCACTTGTCAAATTAACCGAAGAGTATTTCCCTCAAATTAGTCTTTAATAATCAAGACAGGTAAAACCTTGACATGCCAATCGTTAAAGAATAGAATGCGTCGTCCATTCTTCTATGGAATGGGGTTAATTTAACATTCAATAGTGAATTATTTTTTATTTAAACTGGAGCTTTTTAATGGCAACTATCAACCAGCTAGTACGCAAACCGCGTGTGAAGAAGGTTGTAAAAAGCAACGTTCCTGCATTAGAGGCTTGCCCGCAGAAACGTGGCGTGTGTACTCGTGTGTACACTACTACACCTAAAAAACCGAATTCAGCACTACGTAAAGTATGCCGTATTCGTTTAACTAACGGTTATGAAGTAACCTCTTATATCGGTGGTGAAGGTCATAACTTACAAGAACACTCCGTTGTATTAATTCGTGGCGGTCGTGTTAAAGACTTACCAGGTGTGCGTTACCACACCGTACGTGGCGCATTAGACTGCGCAGGCGTAAAAGATCGTAAACAAGGTCGTTCTAAATACGGCGTGAAGCGTCCTAAAGCTTAATGGTTCTCCGTTAAGTAAGGCCAAACGTTTAATTTAGAAAACATAGATAGCATACAAGACTCCAGAAATAGAGTTTTGGATAACCTGAAGATTTAATATACGGAGAAAAAGCCATGCCACGTCGTCGTGTGATTGGTCAACGCAAGATCCTTCCAGATCCAAAGTTCGGATCAGAATTACTTGCAAAATTTATTAATGTTTTAATGGTAGATGGTAAAAAATCTATCGCTGAAAAAATTGTTTATACTGCTTTAGATACATTGGCACAAAGAACTGGTAAAGATCATTTGGAAGCCTTTGAAGCAGCATTAGAAAATGTTCGCCCAACTGTAGAGGTTAAATCTCGCCGTGTTGGTGGTTCTACTTACCAAGTACCTGTAGAAGTTCGTCCAGTCCGTCGTAACGCATTAGGTATGCGTTGGATTGTTGAAGCAGCTCGTAAACGTGGTGACAAATCTATGGCATTACGTCTTGCAAATGAGTTGTCAGATGCGGCAGAAAACAAAGGCGCTGCAGTTAAGAAACGTGAAGACGTTCATCGTATGGCAGAGGCTAATAAAGCGTTTGCTCATTACCGTTGGTAATTTATTTTATGCAGCAAGTCTTATTTTAAGGCTTGCTGGTTCATCTTTTTAAGCCTAGCGAGAGGAAATAATCGTGGCACGTACTACCCCAATTGAGCGCTACCGTAATATCGGTATTAGTGCTCACATCGACGCAGGTAAAACAACTACCACAGAACGTATTCTTTTCTATACCGGTGTAAGCCATAAAATCGGTGAAGTTCATGATGGTGCAGCTACCATGGACTGGATGGAACAAGAACAAGAGCGTGGTATTACAATTACCTCTGCAGCAACAACTTGCTTCTGGCAAGGTATGTCAAAACAATTTGCTCAACATCGTATCAACATTATCGATACTCCGGGACACGTGGACTTTACTATCGAAGTAGAACGTTCAATGCGTGTGCTTGATGGTGCGGTAATGGTTTACTGTGCGGTGGGTGGAGTTCAACCTCAATCTGAAACTGTATGGCGTCAAGCTAATAAATATGGTGTTCCACGTATTGCATTCGTGAACAAAATGGACCGTACAGGTGCAAACTTCTTACGTGTGGTTGAACAAATTAAAACCCGTTTAGGTGGAACTGCTGTACCAATTCAATTACCAATCGGTGCAGAAGATAACTTCAAAGGTGTTATCGATCTTCTTAAAATGAAAGCGATCAACTGGAATGAAGAAGATCAAGGTATGACATTCACTTATGAAGATATTCCAGCTGAATTAAAAGATTTAGCTGATGAATGGCATCAAAATCTTATTGAATCTGCAGCAGAAGCATCAGAAGAATTAATGGAAAAATACCTTGGCGGTGAAGAGTTAACTGAAGAAGAAGTTAAAGCTGCATTACGTCAACGTGTATTGGCAAATGAAATCATTCTTATCACTTGTGGTTCTGCATTTAAGAACAAAGGTGTTCAAGCAATGCTTGATGCGGTAATTGATTACTTACCAGCACCAACAGATGTTCCTGCAATTAAAGGTATCAACCTTGATGAAACTGAAGGTGAACGTCATGCAAGTGATGAAGAACCATTCTCAGCATTAGCGTTCAAAATTGCAACTGACCCATTCGTAGGTAACTTAACGTTCTTCCGTGTTTACTCTGGCGTAGTAAATTCTGGTGATACTGTAATGAACTCAGTAAAACAAAAACGTGAACGTTTTGGTCGTATCGTTCAAATGCACGCTAATAAACGTGATGAAATTAAAGAAGTTCGTGCAGGGGATATTGCAGCAGCGATCGGTTTGAAAGAAGTAACAACAGGGGATACTTTATGTGATCCTGATAATCCGATCATTCTTGAACGTATGGAATTCCCAGAGCCAGTAATTTCTGTAGCAGTTGAACCAAAAACTAAAGCTGACCAAGAAAAAATGGGCTTAGCATTAGGTCGTCTTGCACAAGAAGACCCTTCATTCCGTGTTCATACTGATGAAGAATCTGGTCAAACCATTATCTCTGGTATGGGTGAGTTACACTTAGATATTATCGTTGACCGTATGCGTCGTGAATTCAAAGTGGAAGCTAACATCGGTAAACCACAAGTTGCTTACCGTGAAACTATCCGTACTCGTGTTAATGATGTTGAAGGTAAACACGCAAAACAATCTGGTGGTCGTGGTCAATATGGTCACGTAGTGATCGACCTTTACCCATTAGATCCAGAAGGTCCAGGATACGAATTTGTCAACGAAATCAAGGGTGGTGTTATCCCTGGTGAATATATCCCAGCTGTTGATAAAGGTATTCAAGAACAACTTAAAGCTGGTCCTTTAGCGGGTTATCCAGTAGTAGATATCGGTGTACGTTTACATTTCGGTTCTTACCATGATGTGGACTCATCAGAATTGGCGTTCAAATTAGCAGCATCAATCGCATTTAAAGCTGCGTTTGCTAAAGCGAACCCAGTATTACTTGAGCCAATTATGAAGGTAGAAGTTGAAACTCCTGCTGATTATGTGGGTGATGTAATCGGTGACTTAAGCCGTCGTCGTGCCCTTGTAAATGGCCAAGAAAGCAACGAATTTGTTACTAAGATCAATGCAGAAGTTCCATTATCAGAAATGTTTGGTTATGCAACAGATCTTCGTTCACAAACTCAAGGTCGTGCTTCATACTCAATGGAACCATTGAAATATGCTGAAGCACCAGCTAGCGTAGCAACTGCAGTAATTGAAGCTCGCAAAGCAAAATAATTGTAACAACTGCAACTCATATAGGTGAGTTGCAGATTTTAATTTAAAAAAGGAAATTATCGTGTCTAAAGAAAAATTTGAACGTACAAAACCGCACGTTAACGTGGGTACAATCGGTCACGTTGACCATGGTAAAACAACATTAACAGCAGCGATCACCACAGTATTAGCGAAACACTTTGGTGGCGCGGCACGTGCATTTGACCAAATCGACAATGCACCAGAAGAAAAAGCACGTGGTATCACCATCAACACCTCACACGTTGAATACGATACAGCGACACGTCACTATGCACACGTAGACTGTCCGGGACACGCTGACTATGTAAAAAACATGATTACTGGTGCGGCACAAATGGACGGTGCAATCTTAGTAGTAGCAGCAACAGATGGTCCAATGCCACAAACACGTGAACACATCTTATTAGGACGCCAAGTAGGTGTACCATACATCATCGTATTCTTAAACAAATGCGATATGGTAGATGATGAAGAATTATTAGAATTAGTCGAAATGGAAGTACGTGAACTTCTATCTCAATATGACTTCCCAGGTGACGATACTCCAATCGTACGTGGTTCAGCATTAAAAGCATTAGAAGGCGATGCAGAATGGGAAGAAAAGATTCTAGAATTAGCAAACCACTTAGATACCTACATTCCAGAACCACAACGTGCAATCGACCAACCATTCTTATTACCAATTGAAGATGTATTCTCAATTTCAGGTCGTGGAACTGTGGTAACAGGACGTGTAGAACGCGGAATTATCAAGACAGGTGAAGAAGTTGAAATCGTAGGTATTAAACCAACTGCGAAAACAACAGTAACTGGTGTAGAAATGTTCCGTAAATTATTAGACGAAGGTCGTGCTGGAGAAAACATCGGTGCGTTATTACGTGGTACTAAACGTGAAGAAATCGAACGTGGTCAAGTATTAG
>NZ_JBHLWA010000015.1:0-20431 GCF_042433085.1 Gallibacterium melopsittaci | reverse complement strand
ATCTTAATGAATTTCTGAGTTTTCAGCATTCAAGGTATTCTTTTTAAAACTTCTTTCTTCACAGTCTAAAAAAGTTCCCTACCGAATGCCCACACAGATTGTCTGTTATTGGTTTTTTAAAGAACATTTTCTTGCTGCCTTACGCAGCAAAGGCTGTCTATACTACTTAACTCGACTTGCCTTGTCAACAAGATTTTTAGAAGTTTTTTCTTCTCTCTAGAATCCAGCCTTACCCTCTGTAAGGCTGTTTCCTTGCTCTTGTTGCGTGAGGCGGCATTATAGGCATTTTTTCTCGCCTTGCAACCCTATTTTTGATTTTTTTACTTGTTCGCTGTTTTTTTCAACGAAACGTCTATTTTCCGAACTTTTCCTTATTTTAAAGCGGCTCGTGCATTACGGAATAAACGCATCCAAGCACCATCTTCACTCCAATCATCAGGATACCAAGAGTTAGTCACACTACGGAAAACTCGCTCAGGATGCGGCATCATAATCGCAATACGTCCATCTCGGTTACTTATCGCGGTGATCCCCAATGGAGAACCATTTGGATTGGCTGGGTATTGTTCAGTTGGATGAATATAATTATCCACATACTGCGCAATAATTTGTTGATTTTGTTGTAGCTCAACAATTTGTTGTTCAGAGGCAAATTCTGTTCTTCCCTCTCCATGTGATACAGCAATCGGCATATGAGACCCTGCCATTCCCTCGAACCATAATGAGTTATTTTCATTAATTCTAACTAAGCCAACACGTGCTTCAAAACGTTCTGAACGATTACGTACAAACTTCGGCCATAAATCAGCACCAGGAATAATCTCTTTCAAATGTGAAATCATTTGACAACCATTACATACCCCTAATGCTATTTTACTTTGGTCCGCAAAGAAACGGCTAAACTGCTCACGTAAATCATTGTGGAATAGGATAGATTTTGCCCAACCACCACCAGCACCAAGTACATCACCATAAGAGAATCCACCACATGCCACTAATGCATCAAAACGGACTAAATTATGGCGACCTGCAATTAAATCACTCATATGCACATCGAAGGCTTGGAAACCTGCTCGATCAAATGCCGCTGCCATTTCTACATGGCTATTTACACCTTGCTCACGTAAGATTGCAATTTTCGGTCTAACACCTACTGCAATATAAGGTGCAGCCACATCATGGTTTGGATCGTAACTGAGCTTAGCCGATAATCCTGGATTATCTGCTTGCTGTTTTGCTGCATACTCTTGATCAGCACAAGCTGGATTATCACGTAAACGCTGCATTTGCCATGTAAGCTCGCCCCAAATTTGACGTAATACAGAACGAGATTGTTGTAAAACTAATTTTTCTCCACGCTTAATGATAATCTCATTATCCGCCGTAACTTCACCTAAAACAGTTGCAATCTCTGTTAATTGATACTGAGCGAGAATATCCCACACATATTGATGATCTGCTTGGCGAATTTGTAATACAGCACCTAATTCCTCATTAAACAATACTGCTAGATCATCGTTACCTAACTTCTCAATATCAACTGTTACACCACAATTTCCCGCAAACGCCATTTCAGCCAATGTTACGACCAACCCACCATCAGAACGGTCATGATAAGCAAGCAATTTTTGATCTTGGACTAATTGCTGCATTACATCAAAAAAGGCTTTTAGACGTTGAGGATTTTCAACATCCGCAGGTTTATCTCCTAATTGTTTATAGACTTGTGCTAATGCTGTTGCCCCTAAGCGATTCTTTCCTTCACCAAGATCCAATAAAATTAGCTCATTTGCACCTTTATCCGTACGAAGTTGCGGTGTTACCGCTTTTCTCACATCTTCTACACGTGAAAATGCACTAATCACTAACGAAAGCGGTGCAGTAACGGTTTTCTGCTCACCATTTTCTTGCCATGTTGTTTTCATTGACATGGAATCTTTACCCACTGGAATAGTTAAACCTAACGCTGGACAAAGTTCCTCACCAATCGCTTTTACTGCTTGATATAAACCTACTCCTTCACCAGGGTGATCCGCAGCAGACATCCAGTTAGCAGACAGTTTTACCCGTTTTAATTCGCCAATATTGACTGGTGCTAAATTGGTAATTGCTTCTGCAACCGCTAAGCGAGCAGACGCGGCAAAGTCAAGTAACGCAACTGGCGCACGTTCACCAATAGACATTGCTTCTCCGTGGTAGGTATCAAAACTTGCTGTTGTCATACCATAATCTGCCACTGGAATTTGCCACGGTCCCACCATTTGATCTCGTGCAACCATTCCTGTGATTGAACGATCGCCAATCGTGATCAAGAAAGTTTTTTCCGCTACAACGGGTAGGCGTAATACTCGATGTAGCGCTTCGCTTAAATCAATTTTTTCTGTTGCTAATGCTGGTGAATTCACCTGTTTTGATACTTCATTACGCTGCATTTTTGGCGTTTTACCAAGTAGCACATTCATTGGTAAATCAATCGGTTTATTCGCAAAATGCTCATCATGTAACGTTAAATGCTGTTCTTCTGTTGCTTCACCAATCACCGCATACGGGACTTTCTCTCGAGCGCATAATTGTTCAAACAGTGGTAATTTATCGGCATTCACTGCTAATACATAACGTTCCTGCGACTCATTACACCAAATTTCTAATGGGCTCATATTACGCTCATCACTCAAGATTTTACGCAATTCAAAGCGTCCGCCTCGACCACCATCATGCACTAACTCTGGCATTGCATTCGATAAACCGCCTGCCCCCACATCATGAATAAAGAGAATTGGATTTTCTGCTCCCATTTGCCAGCAACGGTCAATCACTTCTTGGCAACGACGTTCCATTTCAGGGTTATCTCGTTGTACAGACGCAAAATCTAAATTTTCCGCTGATTTGCCTGATGTCATTGAAGAGGCTGCTCCACCACCAAGCCCGATATTCATCGCAGGCCCACCCAATACCACTAATTTTGCTCCAACGGGGATTTCACCTTTTTGGATATGTTCTTCACGGATATTTCCCATTCCGCCAGCCAGCATAATTGGTTTGTGATAACCACGCACTTCTTCGCCATTAAAACTATTCACTTTTTCTTCATAAGTACGGAAATAACCTAATAACGATGGGCGACCAAATTCATTATTAAATGCAGCACCACCAAGCGGAGCTTCCAACATAATGTCTAATGCAGACGCAATTCGATTTGGTTTTGAAAGTTTCCCTTCCCAAGGTTGTTGATAGTTAGGAATACATAAATTAGAAACTGAAAAACCGACTAATCCTGCTTTTGGTTTTGAACCTCGTCCTGTTGCACCTTCATCACGAATTTCTCCGCCTGAACCTGTTGCAGCGCCTGGGAATGGTGAGATTGCTGTTGGGTGATTATGCGTTTCGACCTTCATCAAAATTGGCATTTGTTCAGTATGATAACGATAAGTACCATCTTGATCTGGGAAGAAACGTCCCGCTGCGGAACCCTCCATAACAGCGGCATTATCTTTATAAGCAGACAACACATAATCAGGTGTTTTTTCATAGGTATTTTTAATCATTTTAAACAATGATTTTGCCTGTGCTTCGCCGTCAATAACCCAATCTGCATTAAAAATTTTATGGCGACAATGTTCAGAGTTTGCTTGCGCAAACATATACAATTCAACATCTGTTGGATTACGACCTAACAAAGTGAACTGTTCTACTAAATAGTCAATTTCATCACTGGCTAACGCTAAGCCTAATTCTACGTTAGCTTGCTCTAACGCTGCTCGGCCTCCTACTAATAAATCCACTGTTTTTAATGGTTTTGGATCTTGTTGCGCAAAAATTTCAACTAAACGGTCATAATCCTCTACAACTTCTTCCATCATACGATCGTGGATCAATTTCACGAATTGATCTTGTTGTGCTGCCGTTAATACCGTATCAAATTCACAATGATAGAGAATTCCTCTTTCAGCACGTACCACATCACTTAAACCACAACTATGGATAATATCTGTCGCTTTCGATGACCAAGGGGAAATTGTCCCTATACGTGGAATCACGATTTGCCCCTGTAAGAAACTTTCCGTTGCTTGAGTAACTGGGAAAGACATTACGGCATTCGCTTCAAAAAGCTGATTTAAATGATCAATTTGTTCAGGATTCAGTGGCTTTTTTACTTCCACAAAATAGAGATAATGCGTTTCGCAGTTACGCAATAAAATTTGTTGTTCTGCAAGTTGTGAAGAAAGGCGGGAGAGTCGAAAATCAGAAAGAGCGGTTGCACCACGGAAAATCAGCATCATAGCATTATTACCTAACTGTAAATGAAAAAATCGGCGCATATTATACCTGAACTCACAACAAACGGAAACGTTTGCGCATTAGCTAATTTGTACTTATCGATTAGATCTTATACAATGCGCCTTTTTATTGCCAACTATTGAGGTTTCTTTGAAAGGATTATCCATTCGTATCATTCTAGCGTTCGGTCTATTATTATGGGCTATTGACATGGTTTTCCCATGGCAAAAAATTATGCGTTCTGATGATAATCTTTATTCTTCAATTAAGCAGCGTGATGAATTAGTAGTTGGTACAATTAATAATGCCTTCTCTTATTTCATCAATGCTAATGGTGCAGCAGGATTAGAGTACGAACTAACCAAAGCCTTTGCCGACTATCTTGGAGTACAACTCAATATTAAAACCTTTGATAATTCTGAAGAACTCTTTCATGCACTAGCAAACAACCAAATCGATCTTGCGGCAGCAAATTTAATGTATCAACCAGAACAAGCAGAACATTTTCAACTTGGTCCGAGTTACTATTCTGCTTCTTGGCAACTTGTTTATCGCAAAGATAAGCCTCGTCCTTATGATATCAACCAATTAAAAGGGAAATTACTGATTACCAATAATGTCAATTTGCAAAAAAAACTTTCGGAGTTAAAACAACAATATCCTCAATTAGAGTGGCGAGTAGATAACAATATCTCTCCAGAAGAAGCCCTACTTGCTGTTGCTAATGGAGAGGTAGATTACACGATTGCAAGCTCAATAGATGTTGCTTCGATTCAACAAGTTAAACCTAATCTAGCTGTTGGATTTGATTTAACTGAAGAAACTTCTGTACATTGGTATTTACCACACAATCCTTATAATGAATTACAAGCTGCACTACTAGATTTTATGAACTCGTCCAAAGAATCAGGGCTTATCTCGCGTATTGAAGAAAAATATTTTAGCCATCTCTCACAATTTGATTATGTTGATGCTAAAACTTACATCTCAGCGATAGAAAATACTTTACCAGCCTATTTAGCATTCTTTCAGCGTTATGCTGCTCCATTAGATTGGAAACTCCTTGCTGCTATTTCTTATCAAGAGTCACATTGGGATGCAAATGCCACTTCGCCGACTGGGGTGCGCGGAATAATGATGTTAACCAAAGAAACCGCAAGTCGAATGAAGATTGCAGATCGAACCGATCCTGAACAAAGTATTAAAGCAGGTGCCGAATATCTACATATGTTATTAGGAAAAATGCCTGAAACCATTGCAACAGAAGATAAAATTTGGTTTGCTCTTGTCGCTTATAACTTAGGTTTAGGACATTTACTCGATGTTCGTCGTTTAACAGAAAATTTAGGTGGGGACCCCAATAATTGGCTAGATGTGAAAGCCAATTTACCGTTGTTAGCCGATAAAAAATATTATAGTAAATTAAAATTTGGCTATGCTCGTGGCTATGAAGCCTATCAATATGTCGAAAACATTCGTCGCTATCATAACAGTATAGTGAATTATTATCGAATCCAAGAACAAGCACAGCTTCCACATGACAATCCAATAGAAACAAATCTACCTGCAGTCAATCAAAACCCACTGTAATTGTGCTAAAATTTCTTTTATTTTTTGCTAACTTGGAGATTTATCTATTATGCGTCCAAATGATCGTGCAACTGATGCAATGCGTCCAATTAAAATTACCCGCCACTATACCAAGCATGCCGAAGGATCAGTATTAATCGAATTTGGTGATACCAAAGTGCTATGTAATGCAACTATTGAAGATTCTGTACCTCGTTTTCTAAAAGGACAAAATCAAGGTTGGATTACCGCTGAATACGGTATGCTACCTCGTGCAACCAATGTCCGTACACAGCGTGAAGCTGCGAAAGGTAAACAAAGTGGACGAACAATGGAAATCCAACGTTTAATTGGTCGTTCTTTACGAGCAATGATTGATTTAAACTTACTTGGTGAACGTACCATCACGTTAGATTGTGATGTTATTCAAGCAGATGGCGGTACACGCACTGCTGCAATCAGTGGGGCTGCGGTTGCCTTATATGATGCGATTCAAACACTCTTAGATAATGGCACACTTACCCAAAACCCAATCAAAGGGTTAGTTGCAGCGGTTTCGGTTGGTATCGTTGATAATCAAAAAGTATGCGATCTTGAATATATTGAAGATTCTAATGCCGAAACGGATATGAATGTGGTGATGACCGATGAAGGCAAAATGATTGAAATCCAAGGGACTGCTGAGGGTGAGCCATTTAGCCATGAAGAATTGCTAGAATTACTTGCATTAGCAAAACAAGGTATTTCACAAATTAATCAAGCACAAAAAGCCGCTTTAGCTCAAGTCTAATAGGAAAGAAAATGCAAGCCTATCAACAACAATTTATTGAATTTGCGTTAAGTCGCCAAGTATTAAAATTTGGTGAGTTTACTTTAAAATCAGGTCGAATTAGTCCTTATTTTTTCAATGCTGGTTTATTTAATACTGGTGAAGATTTAGCAAAATTGGGGCAATTCTATGCGGAAGCCATTCAGGCTCAACAACTGGAATATGATGTTATTTTTGGCCCTGCTTATAAGGGCATCCCTATTGCAACTGCTACTGCAACCGCCCTTTATCATCATTTCAATTTGAATAAACCAGTCTGTTTTAATCGCAAAGAAGCCAAAGATCATGGTGAAGGTGGCAACTTAATTGGTAGTCCATTACAAGGGAAAGTGTTATTAATTGATGATGTCATTACCGCAGGTACAGCTATCCGTGAATCAATGCAATTAATTGCAGCAAATAATGCTATGCTTGCAGGTGTGATGATTGCTTTGGATCGACAAGAAAAAGGGAAAGGAGAACTTTCTGCGATTCAAGAAGTTGAACGCGATTATCACTGTCAAGTCAGTTCGATTATTACATTTGAACATCTATTGACCTATTTACAACAGTCTGAACAATACGCCCAGTTCCTACCAAAAATGTTGGCATATCGGCAACAATACGGGATCTAATGATGGTCTAGCCACCTAGTTATTGCTAGGTGGTAATAGCAAATAACACAAACTCCATCCCTAGAATGTGGTATAACTAATTTCTCACTTAAATAAATAGCTACACGTTTGGATAACATAATCTCAAGCTAGCTTATTCATTACATTATTTTTCTTTTAGCTTTTGGGAGTCCTTATGCAAAAACTATCACAACGACTAAAACAATTCATAACAAGTGAACCTGCTGGCGGTATCCTATTATTATTTGCGACTTTTTTAGCCATTATTTTCGCTAATCTTTCCGCTACGACACAGCTTTATCAAGCATTTCTTAAAACTATCGTTGCCTTTCAATTCGGCGATTTTCGCCTACACAAACCCCTATTACTTTGGATTAATGATGGCTTAATGGCTATTTTCTTTTTATCCATTGGTTTAGAAGTGAAAAAAGAACTTTTCACAGGATCACTATCCAATTATAAAACTGCATTATTTCCTGCTATTGCTGCTTTAGGTGGAATGATCGTTCCTGCACTATTTTTCTATTTCGCCACCTCAACCTCACCTGAACTAAGTAAAGGTTGGGCAATCCCGATGGCAACCGATATTGCATTCGCACTCGGTATTATGGCTTTAGTTGGTAAAAATGTCCCTTTACCGTTAAAAATCTTCCTGTTAGCCCTAGCCATTATTGATGACTTAGGTGCCATTATCGTTATTGCCCTTTTCTTCTCTAGTGAATTAGGTTCAGTGGCATTAATTGGGGCAAGTTGCTCCATTCTCATTTTATTCTTATTGAATCGTTACAAAGTGAGTTCACTGACACCTTACGGCGTAGTTGGCATTATTTTATGGGTGTGCGTATTAAAATCTGGAGTACATGCCACCTTGGCTGGCGTGATTATCGGTTTTGCCATTCCCCTCCAAGCAAGTAACGGCGAAAATTTAGTTCATAGAGTAGAACACGCTCTTGCTCCTTGGGTAACATTTATGATTTTACCGTTATTTGCTTTTGCTAATGCGGGCATTTCATTTCAAGGTGTTGATTGGCAAACTTTAGTTTCACCACTCCCATTTGCTGTATTACTTGGATTATTTATTGGTAAACCTATTGGCGTATTTGGCTTTAGTTATCTCTCGGTCAAAATGAAATTAACTAAGTTACCTGAAGGCATTTATTTCCGCCATATTTTTGCCGTTTCACTGTTATGTGGTATTGGGTTTACGATGTCTATGTTCTTATCAGGTTTGGCTTTTGAACAAGATGCGCACGAACTCAATATTCTGGCAAGAATTGGGATCTTAACCGCATCCACATTATCAGCCATTTTAGGTTTCTTTACTCTAAAACAGATAACCAAAAATCACTAATTACTCTCTTGTAAATCTAAAACCTATCCTTATATTGGGAGAGATTTTTTTGAGGTACAACTTTATGACAAAGACTTATACACAAGACAACGATAAACTTTATCGTTTTTTATTTAACAATCGTGCAGTGCGTGGCGAATGGGTTCGCTTAAATAAGACATTTACTGAAACCCTTAATACGCATCACTATCCACGCAAAGTACAAAATCTGCTTGGTGAATTACTAGTCGCAACCAGTTTATTGACCGCCACCTTAAAATTTAAAGGAAACATTACCGTACAAATCCAAGGCGATGGACCTTTGAGATTAGCATTAGTCAATGGTAATGATCAGCAACAATTACGTGCATTAGCACGTGTACAAGGCGACATTACTGATCAAATGAGCCTCTCTGATATGGTTGGAAAAGCCGTATTAGTTATTTCTATCATCCCCGAAGAGGGAGAACGTTATCAAGGTGTCATCGCATTAGATAAACCAACTATTACTGAATGCTTAGAAGATTACTTTATTCGTTCTGAACAGTTACAAACCAAGCTATTTATTCATTTTGGTGAATATCAAGGTGAAGCCGTTGCTGCTGGTATGTTGTTACAAATTATGCCTGATGGACAAGGTTCACCTGATGACTTTGATCATCTTGCCACCTTAACCGCAACAGTAAAAGACGAAGAGTTATTTGGTTTGACCGCAGAAGAGATGTTATATCGTTTATATCACGAAGAAACGGTAGAAATTTATCCTCCACATACCACAGAATTTTTCTGTGGTTGTTCTGAAGAGCGTTCTGCAGGTGCAATCAGCTTACTTTCGGAAGAAGAAATTACTGAAATTTTTGCGGAAAAACCAGAGTTAGATATTCAGTGTGAATGTTGTGGCAAACACTATATTTTCACTGAACAAAAAGTAAGAGAAATTAAACAACAAAGCCTACATTAATCAACCAACAAAAAACGCTTATTCAACGAAGAATAAGCGTTTTTCTCACTAAGTATCTTACAAACAACTATGCCTGTTTTGCTAATTTAGTCCAATTGTAATAACCGTAGAGGGAGTTCAATAAATATGCACCATACATAATATACATTGCTGCAGTCTCTGCCCATAAAATAATGGAAAGTACATTAATCACAATCCAAAGTATCCACTGTTCACGATAACGTAAAATCATCAATAATTGCGCTGCAATCACCATAACAGTAGTTACCCCATCGAGAATAACGGAGTTTCCATCCGTTGTTTTTAAAAACGCAATAAATAATGCGGAACAAACTGCAATACTTACGATAGTGACTAACCAACCTTTGAAATCAAGTGCTTTTGCGACCACACTTTCACCCTCAGCATCTTTTTGCATATTGGCTTTCCAGAGGAAATAACCGATAAATTGTGCTGGAATATAAACATAAAGTGTCGTAGTCATTTCACCATAAAATTTATTATCCCATGCTACATAAAAATAAGTGTACGCAAAAATTAAGCCAAAGAGATAGTTACTAATTTTCCCTTTACCCGCAAATACCACGCACAAAATACCCGCAATACCTGAAATCATTGCTAGCAATGAATCAGGTTGATAAATATAAGTACCAATTTGTAATGCTAAGAAAAGTATAAGCCAAAATACCTCGAATTTTGTCCAACCGCCAAAAAACTCTTGTTGGAGATCTTTAAGTGTAAACATTTCCCCTCCCATTGGGATTTTTTGAAAAACTCATTCTACCCATTCCGAAATGGATATGCACTATTTTTATTTTAAAATTGAAAAAACAAAAGAAAAATGTAGCTTTTACCTTCTTTATAAAGAAAAATTCCCTACTAAAAAATGAGCTTATGCCACAAAAATCACAATAGTTTGTTAAAAATCTAATATCTAGGCTACAGAATCAACAACGCTTTCAATAGAAATAAATCTTCTTCTAAACCTAAATAAAACAGCTAAACCCTTTGGAATTCCTAGCTATTCAGAGTAAAATCCGCGCTTATTTTTATGATTGATTAATACAAACAAGAGAAGAACATAAACTATGTCATTTACCATTGGACAACGTTGGATTAGTGAAAGTGAAAATAACCTAGGATTGGGATTAGTTACTGCAGTCGATAACCGTACTGTTACTTTTTTATTCCCAGCTGCAAATGAAACCCGTGTATATTCTGTTGCAGTTGCCCCGATGACAAGAGTGTTGTTTCAAGTTGGTGACATTATTAGCCATCATGAAGGATGGCAAGCAGAAGTGCTTGATGTAATGGAAAATCACGGTGTCGCCTTATATCTGGCTAAAAATTTAACAACTAATGAAGAAGTGGTGATTAAAGAATTAGAACTTGCTCATCAAATTACCTTTAGTAAACCGCAAGATCGCCTCTTTTCAGCTCAAATTGATCGTAATGATCGTTTTTCATTACGCTATCAAGCCTTACAACATCAACAGCAACAATTCCAATCACCATTGCGTGGTCTGCGTGGTACCCGTGCGAGTTTAATTCCACATCAATTACATATTGCACAAGAAGTGGGTCGCCGTTTATCACCACGCGTCTTACTCGCAGATGAAGTTGGTTTAGGTAAAACATTAGAAGCAGGAATGATTCTACAACAACAGCTCTTCTCTGGACGTGTTGAGCGTGTCTTGATTTTAGTTCCTGAAACATTGCAGCACCAATGGCTAGTTGAGATGTTACGCCGTTTTAATCTCAATTTTTCACTATTTGATGAAGAACGTTGCCAAGATTTCGATCGCAAAGATGAAGATGGACGTAGTATTAAAGTTAATCCATTTGAAAGTGAATCATTAGTGATTTGTTCATTAGATTGGTTAATCACGCAGCAAAATCGGATGCAAGAGGCGATTGAAGCACAATGGGATATGCTCATTGTCGATGAAGCTCACCATTTACAATGGCACGTTGATGCACCAAGCGAGGCTTACTCTTTTGTGGAAAAGTTAGCCACACAAACAGCTTCCGTTTTACTGTTAACCGCAACCCCTGAGCAACTAGGACAGGAAAGCCATTTTGCACGTTTACGTCTGTTAGATCCAAACCGTTTCTATGATTATCAAGCCTTTGTGGATGAACAAGCTCATTACCGTCCAGTCGCTGATGCCGTGAATAGTTTGTTATCTGATCATAAATTAACGAATGATGAACAAAACATTCTCACAGAACTCTTATCGGAACAAGATATCGAACCATTACTTCGCGTAATTAATAGTGCCAATAGCCATCCTGAACAAATTCGTGAAGCGAAAAACGAACTGATGGCAAATTTAGTTGATCGTCATGGCACAAGTCGTCTGCTCTTCCGTAATACCCGCCAAGCGGTTAAAGGTTTCCCAAAACGTATTTTGCATCAGGTTAAATTAGAATTACCGAAACAGTATGCCAACGCGCAAAAGGTAGCCAACTTATTAAATCAAAACAGCAACCAAGATGCGTTATATCCTGAGATGATTTTCCAACAGTTCAATCACGATGCGGCATGGTGGGAATTTGACCCTCGTATTGAATGGCTATTTACCTTTTTAAAGAATCATACTCAAGAGAAAGTATTAGTTATCTGTCAACAAACTAGCACCGTACTACAACTGGAAAAAATTCTGCGTGAAAAAGAGGGGATTCGATCTGCAGTATTCCACGAAAAAATGTCCATTATGGAACGTGACCGTGCTGCCGCTTATTTTGCGCAACAAGAAGATGGTGCTAAAGTTTTACTCAGTTCTAGCATTGGTTCTGAAGGGCGAAACTTCCAGTTTGCCAGTCGGTTAGTATTGTTTAATCTACCACTCAATCCTGATGTATTAGAACAATCCATTGGTCGTTTGGATCGTATTGGACAAAATAAAGATATCCAAATTTACGTCCCTTATTTCAACAATACTGCACAAATGGTTCTTATGGATTGGTATCAACAAGGACTTGGAGCATTTGAACAAACCTGCCCAATGGGAGCAACTTTATTTGCGAAATATGGCAAACAGTTACAAAGTTTCTTGAATAATGCAGAAATTAATCTTGCTGAATTCAACCAATTTATTGAAGCCGTTGCCAAAGATAAAGCGACTTTACAACAAGAATTAGAACAAGGGCGAGATCGCCTCTTAGAATTAAATTCTAATGGCGGTGAAGCTGCCCAACAACTTGCAGCCGATATTGAACAACAAGATGGCCAAGTTGACTTAGTCAATTTCTGCTTAAATCTCTTTGATGTTATTGGTTTAGAACAAGAGGATTTAGGTGAAGATTCCATTGTTATTCAACCAACAGGCCATATGCTTGTCCCTGATTTCCCCGGTTTAAAAGAAGATGGTTCTACCGTTACCTTTAATCGTCAACTCGCTTTAGCTCGTGAAGATGTAGAATTCCTCACTTGGGATCATCCTATGGTTCGCAACGGTATTGATTTAATTACCTCTGGTGATATTGGTAAAACGGCTGTAAGCCTGTTACCACATAAAGGTTTACCCGCAGGCACATTATTACTTGAGTTAATCTATGTAGTCGAAGCACAGGCACCGAAATCATTACAATTAACTCGCTTCTTGCCACCAACACCAGTACGTTTATTATTGGATATTAAAGGGAATAATCTTGCGCCACAGGTTTCATTCAAAGGATTAGAAAAACAGCTGAAACCAATTAATAAAAATGTGGCGAATAAAATGGTTAAAATGACAAAAGCAGATGTTGAGCGTTTAATTAAGCACTCACAAGAGCTCATTGCACCACAAGCCAATGAAATCATCCAACAAGCAATCGAGAATGCAGATAAAACATTATATGCAGAATTAAATCGTTTAACCGCCTTGCAAGCTGTGAATAAGAATATTCGCCCTGACGAAATTACTCAGCTAGAACAGCTGATCGAACAATCCTTACAGCAACTCAATGCTGCAAGTTGGCGTTTAGATAGCTTACGCGTCATTATTAGTAACAAAGAGTAACGTATGGCATTAATTGATTACCAACCACCAGAAGGTTTACATATTCTCTATCAAGATAATCATATTGCCGTGATTAATAAACAAAGCGGCTTATTGTCCGTTCCTGGCAATCAACCGCAATATCAAGATAGTGCGACGACCCGTGTTGCGGCAAAATTTGGTTTTACTGAACCCGCTCATCGTTTAGATATGGCAACCAGCGGCATATTGCTCTTTGCCCTATCCAAAGCAGCAGAAAAAGAGTTAAAACGCCAATTTCGTGATCGTGAACCGAAAAAATTCTATCAAGCATTAGTATGGGGACATCTTGAACAAGATCAGGGGCAAATTGATTTGCCTTTGATCTGTGATTGGGAAAACCGTCCTCGTCAACGTATTGATTTTATTGTTGGGAAAAAAGCGACAACACATTACGAAGTCCTCACTCGTTATCCAAATAATACTACGCGTGTAAAACTAACGCCCATTACAGGTCGCTCTCACCAATTACGCGTACATATGCTGGCATTAGGGCACCCTATTTTAGGCGATAAGTTTTATTCACCACCACAAGTTAAAGCAATGGCACCTCGCCTTTGCTTACACGCCGAGAGTCTAACCATCACTCATCCAATTACGAAAGAAGTAATGACTTTTTCTTGTCCAGCAGAATTTTAAATTGAATAGAAAAAATTGGCTTAATTGTGTCTCAATTAAGCCTTTCAGATATGATAAACAATTTAATTGATTAAACTTTTCATTAGATTTTGCTAGTCATATATCAGTTTATCTTATTCCAGCTCCACACGCTGTCCAATATCTTTTAATTTGGACAACTCTTCCACCAACTGAGGTGCATCATCTAAGCTAATAGCAAATGTCCATAAATAGGTAATGACAGCATAAATATGTCCTGCTGTTACACCAGATTTATGCGTCAATATGGTTAATGTAACACTAAATAAAATTGCCATTGAACAACCAATCATCAGATAACCAAATGCTTCACGATTGGAAATCAATACACGTAACTTTTCGATAAGATGATAATGTTTCACCAATTCACGATGGCGTGAACGGGCAATACAATCTACTTCTTTTTCAAGGCGGTTATTAAGCTTAAAATAAAGATGGTCATTGACTTTGGCATAATGTGGCAACATAGCAGCAAAAATCACCATAATCAGCAACGCCACAAAACCTGACCAAAATTCAAGCCACAACAGCATAATCACAGCGCCCAAAATCGAAAATAACGATGTGATTAAAATCGGCAAATGATGCTCAAAAAAATCAACAAACTCACGCGAAAGCGTAACTCGTGCATTGGTAGTGGACAGATCTACCCCTTTCTTTCGTTGGTTAAGGATAATGGGCACGGCTAACTCACTATAAATTCTAGTAAAAGTTCTTGTATCCACGGCACGCCGCATTGCGCCGACACTCCAAATGACCAATACCAACAGGGTATAGATCACTGCTGAAATCAGTTGCTGATTGAGTACCGCATTGACAGCAAAACTACCAATCAATGGGTACATCAAGAACAAAATATTTTCAAGCGCAACTAAACTAAACGTCAATAACAAGTGTTTCTTATGCTGTTGACCAATCGTTTTCAGCGAACGCAGCATCGTTGGCTCTGATTGAGCGATAAGTTTCATCATTTCACATTTAAACTCAGTAAAGATAAGATATTAATTGTCTATTTCGATAGGAATTTCTTCCATTTGCTTCTGACAAATTCGACTAAATTCTTGCAGTAAAGCAAAAAGTTGAGTTGTTTTTTGTTTACCTAACACAGCAAAAGTTTTTTGACTGAGTTGATCGGTAAGCTGCCAAACAGGCTCGGCTTTGGCTTGTCCTACATCGGTCAAATACATCATACGTTCCCGCTTGTCGGTTGCGCTTTCACGAAACTCAATCCAACCTTTGGCTTTAAATTCTTTGCAGATATTAAAAACGGTTTGTTTCGGCAAAAACCATTCTTCGCTGATTTGTTTTTGCGTTAAACCTTGATTTTCAGCCGCGGCTAACGAATACAACACCGCATAGCTGTTATATGACAAACCAAGTTTCGCTATCCACATTTCCATTGTTGCATCAGCCTCGCTAACATATTTTCCTAATAAATCAATATTATTGCTACGCATCATCAAGTCCTAAAAATGACCATTCATGAATTTCATTCTAACGTTACAAAGCCAAAAATACAAGAAAAATAGTCTTAAAATTTACTTGATTTAGTCCTAAAAAATACTATAATGCCGAAAATATAGTAATATTTGGGACTTAATTTCATGCGAATGATTATTCTCTTTCTGAGCTTATTCAGTCTATTTTGCTCTGGGTGTCAGAAACAAGATACCCAGTCTTTTCAGGCAGCCGAAAACAACGATTCTTCACTGAAAATCAGTGTAATAAAACCACAACAGATTGATTTTGCAAAAACACTAAAACTTTCTGGTACATGGGTAGCGAAGGAAGAAATTGCCATTGGAACAGCATTGCAAGATCAACAAGTTTTATCTGTTCTAGTGGAAGCAGGCGATCATGTGAAAAAAGGTCAAATATTGGCAACTTTGGAATATAGCAATGTGCAATCCCAGTTAAAACAAAACCAAGCGGCATTGGTGCGTGCCAAAGCGAATTTGATGGCGCAACAGGCTGCATTAAAAGAAGCCAAAATAACATTAAAACGTTATCAAGCCTTAGTTGCTGCCGATGCAATCAGCCGCCAAGAAGTTGATCAACAAACACTCAAAGTGGCGACGGCAAAAGCAGCGATTCAAACTGCGCAGGCGGAAATTTTGCAAATTCAAGCACAATTGGCAGATAGTCGCCATCAACGCAATAAAGCAGAAGTGCTTGCACCAGCGGCGGGCGTGATTACGAAACGCAATGCGGTAGCTGGGGCGCTTACCGTCAATGGTCAGGCGTTGTTTTATTTAGCTAAACAGGGCGAGACGGAATTTGAGGCAGAAGTGAATGCCGAAGAGCGGGCGTTGTTGCATCTGGGGCTGGCTGTGCAGGTGAATATCGCGACGCAGCGCGAACCGATTGCAGGGACTGTGCGTTTAATTTCGCCGGAAATCGACACCAAAACCCGCTTGGGAAAAGTGCGTATTGCGCTATCGCAGCCTCAAATGCAGGCGATTGGTGCATATGGCGAAGCACAAATTATTTTGCCAACACAAAAAGTGGCACATACGGTGCCTTTTTCGGCGTTGATATTTGATGCAGAAAACAAGACCAGCGTGTTTGTCGTAAATGCAGACAACATTGTCGAGCGCCGTGCGGTGATGATAGGGCAGCAATATCAATCATGGACCGAGATTGTGTCAGGCTTACAAGATAATGAGCAGGTGATCCGTAAGGCGACAGCATTTGTGAATGAAGGCGACCATGTGGTACCGCAGTTGGTGAAGGATTAAAAAATGGTATCAGGTAAATTTTCTTCTTGGTCGATTCGCCATCCGATTCCGACGATTGTGCTGTTTTTGGTGTTGAGTATTGCTGGTATTTTGGCGTTCCAAAAATTGCCGATTAATGCGGAGCCAAATGTTAAATTCCCGATGGTGAGTGTAACCATTTCTCAATCCGGCGCTTCTCCAGAGGCATTGGAAAATACGGTGGCGCGCCGTGTTGAAAATGCGGTATCGGGCATGGCGGGGGTACGACATATTACATCGACGATTACGGAAGGTTCGTCGATGACCACCGTTGAATTCCAGTTAAATGTGGATTTAGACCGCGCCGTGAATGACGTACGCAATGCGATTGAACAAATCCGCGATGAATTGCCACAGAATATCAATAATCCCACCATTGAGCGGGCAGATATAGAAGGTGGGGCGCTGGGATATTATGCGGTACAGTCGCCGACGATGACCCAGACGGAATTGGTGCAGTTTATTGATGATACCGTCAGCCGCCGCCTGCTGTCCGAGCCGGGCGTGCAACAGGTGAAACGTTTGGGCGGTGAAGCACAGGAAATTCGGGTGGAATTAAACGCCGAGCGGTTGCGGGCATTTGGCATTACGGCAGACCAAGTCAGCCAACAACTGGCACAAACGAATGCCAACATTCCAGCTGGGCGAACACAATTATATGGGCAAGAGCAATCTATCCGTGTATTAGGTAGTAGCCACGATATTAACGCATTGGCAGCATTGCCGATTGCCTTAGCGGACAATCGCAAAGTACGTTTATCGGAATTGGCAACGGTGAACAACAGCCACGATGAAGTGCGCAGTATCACGCGCCTAAACGGGCGGGAAGTTTTGGGCTTTACCGTATCGCGCAGCAAAGGAACAAGCGATACGGTGGTGAATGAGCGCGTACAAGCGGCGCTGCTTGATTTGGCAAAGCAGTATCCTGACGTGCGTATCCGAGAGGTGTATAACAGCGTAGAGAATACACAAGAGAATTACCATGTTGCGATTCAGACTTTGTTGGAAGGCGCGATTTTGACGGTCTTGGTCGTGATGCTGTTTTTGCGGAATTGGCGCTCGACGTTAATTGCGGCGATTGCACTGCCTTTGGCGATTTTGCCGACGTTTATCGTGATGTATTTGCTGGACTATACGCTCAACAGTATTTCGTTATTGGCGATTACGTTGGTTGTAGGTATTTTGGTGGACGATGCGATTGTTGAAATCGAGAATATCGAACAGCATTTGCGCCAAGGCAAGCGCCCGTATCAGGCAGCATTGGATGCCGCCGATGCGATTGGGTTTGCGGTAGTGGCGATTACCGCGACAATTGTGGCGGTCTTTTTGCCGGTGAGTTTTGTCGGCGGCACAACGGGGATGTATTTTAGCCAGTTTGGCGTCACGATTGCGGCAGCGGTCATTTCTTCCTTGCTGGTGGCTCGGTTGGCGACGCCTTTGTTGGCTGCGTATTTGTTGCAGCCGATTGAACAAAAAGCGCAACAAGTGCGTCCAGCAAGTATATTGAAGCGCAGCTATTTGGCGGTGTTGGCGCAGGCGCTGCATTTCCGCAAAACGACATTGCTCATCGGCGGTGTATTTTTAATCGCTTCCTTGGCTCTCATTCCGTTATTGCCAACCGGTTTTACGCCGAAAGGCGATACCGGCATGAGCCAAATCAATGTCCGTTTGCCACCAAGTAGCACCGTGCAACAGACGGACACGCAATTGCAGAAAATTGAACATTTGTTGCGCCAAGATGCCAATGTGGCAACAGTTTTTACCACGATTGGCGGTAGTGGCGACCCTGCCTGCACAGGCGGAAATTTTAATTCGTTTGAAACCATTGCCTGAACGCACTATAACGCAACAGCAGTTTGAGGAACAGACACGGCAACAGCTCCATCAGTTTGACGATTTGCGCTTTACTTTTCAGAATGAAATGGCGCAGCGCGATGTATCCATTATCATCACGGGGAACGATCCGCAAAAATTGGAACAGGCAGCACAAAGTTTGAAGCAGCAAATGCGACAATTGGCGAGCGTCAAAAATGTACAAATCAATGCACCGTTGCTCAAAACAGAATTGCACATCAAATTATTGCCGGAAGAAGCCGCACGAGCGGGCGTAACACCACAGGCAGTTGGGCAAGTGGTACGCATTGCCACGGTCGGCGATATGAGCGGAACTGCAGCACGGTTTGATTTTCCTGACCGGCAAGTGCCGATTCGCGTGCTGCTGAACCATACTGACCGCCAACAGTTGGAAACGTTGCAGCATTTGCAAATTCCTTCCAGCAATGGCGGTACGGTGGCGTTGAATACCGTCGCTAGCATAACGTTTGGTCAAGGCGCAGCAAGTTTGGAGCGTTTTGATCGTGCACGTCGGATTGCCGTAGAAGCGGATTTGGCAATGGGATTTGGCGTATTGATGGTTTTGATGGTGCTGATTGTGTTATTCCGCGATTTTTTGCAGCCGTTCACCATTTTGATGGCTCTGCCACTATCCATTGGCGGAGCGTTAATCGGTTTATTACTGTATGGGGCGGCGTTGGATATGTCGTCGGTTATCGGAATCCTGATGTTGATGGGGATTGTAACGAAAAACTCAATTTTGTTGGTGGACGTTGTGATCGAAAAACGCAGTCATGGCGAGGAGCGCGAGGCGGCGTTATTGCACTCGGGCGCAGAACGGGTACGCCCGATTTTGATGACAACGATTGCAATGGTTGCCGGAATGATTCCCGCTGTTTTTGCGGGTGGCTCCAGTGCAGCATTTCGCGCACCGATGGCGGTGGCGGTGATTTGCGGATTGAGCGCTTCGACTTTATTGAGTTTGGTGTTTGTGCCAGTGGTGTATTCGCTGGTAGATGATTTTAGTGCGTGGTTGCAGCCGAAATTGGCGCAACTAACTTCAGTAACTGCGGAAGATCGGCAACGGGCACAGGAATAAAATGGTAAAAAACATATATGAATAATTTGGAACAATAAAATAATCACCCAACTTTCACAATCGTGCGACCATATAACTGATGTTGTAATAATTTTTGTCCATAAACAGGCACATCAGCCAGCAAAATTTCTCGGGTAAATGTTTGCAGATAGTCATCTGCCACTAATTTCGCTAATTCTTGCCACACGACTTTGCGTTGTTCCAATGGAAAATAGACGGAATCCACACCTTGCAAACGAATATGACGTAAAATAAATGGCATCACCGTTGTATTGAGTTGGTAACTTTGTGCTAAACCACAGCAGACCACACAACCACTATATTGCACTTTACTCAGTAAATTTGCCAAAATTTGCCCACCCACCGTGTCAATTACGCCAGCAAATTGCTGTTTCTCTAATGGTCGGCTTGGTTCATTAAAATGGTCTCGGTCATAAATTTTCTTTACGCCTAAATTTAATAAGGATTGGTAACGAGCTG
>NZ_JBHLWA010000014.1:31377-90718 GCF_042433085.1 Gallibacterium melopsittaci | reverse complement strand
GTGGTCGTACAGTAGGTGCTGGCGTGGTAGCAAGCATTATCAAGTAATTGATAAGAAACTGAAAAGAGAAAAGACCCGTCTATTTAGGCGGGTCTTGTTTTTTTATAAAAAAAGAAAATTTATTACGGAAATATTCAGATAAGGACAAAATCAATGAAAATTTTACTATTGAATGGTGGTAAAGCATTTGGCCACTCAGCGGGACAGTTGAATGCAACTTTACATAATGTGGCAAAGGAAACATTAACTGCATTAGGTCATGAGGTACAAGAAACCACGATTGATGCAGGCTATGATATTCAAGCAGAAATTGAAAAATTTGTTTGGATGGATGTTGTGATTTGGCAAATGCCTGGTTGGTGGATGGGTGAACCATGGATTGTGAAGAAATATATTGATGAAGTATTTACTTATGGTCATGGAAAACTTTATCAAAGTGATGGTCGTCATCGAGTTAATCCAACAGAAGGGTATGGGACAGGTGGTTTACTTCAAGGTAGAAAACATATGTTATCACTTACTTGGAATGCACCTATTGAAGCATTTGATCGTGAGGGGGATTTCTTTGAAGGTAAAGGTGTTGATGGCGTTTATCTCCATTTTAGAAAAGCGAATGAATTTTTAGGAATGACAGCGTTACCAACATTTATTTGCAATGATGTGATTAAAAACCCAAATGTCGAGCAGCATATTAACGAATATAAAGCACATTTAAGCAAATTATTTGCTAAATAGTCCTAGAAAAGATAAAGTCTGTGCGGCTTTATCTTTTTTATTGATGTAAGAATTTATGGTATTAGTAAGAGAAAATCATTTTCCGCAATTTGTAGCTGAAGAGTTACTCCCTTTTGTTGAACAATTTCCAATTCAATATCTTGTTGCCAATGCGCAAAAAAAGATTGCCTATCGTCATTTAACTCACGCAGCACATACAAAATTAATGGTATTAGTGAATGGGCGAGGTGAGAATATTGCTAAATGGAGCGAGATTGCCTATGACTTCTATCAGCAAGGCTATGATATTTTACAATTTGATCATCGAGGCCAAGGTTTTTCATCACGTTTATTAGCCGAAAAAGAAAAAGGCTTTATTGATGAGTTTCGCTATTATATTGATGATATGGATATTGTGATTCAGGCGGTATTACAACAAAAAGAATATCAACAACAGGTCTTGTTTGCTCATTCGATGGGGGGATTATTAGCGACTTATTATTTGGCGACTTATCCACATCAATTCAGTAAAGTGATTCTTTCTTCACCTTTTTTAGGCTTGAGAGAAAAAACCGCATTAAGAGATGAGGTGGTTGTGGCTGTAATGGTGCTATTAGGTTTTTCTCGCCGTTATATTTTTACTAAAGGACCTTGGCGACCAGCGAATATTGCGACAACAGATTTAACACATAGTGAAGCAAGACTAGAATTTATGAATCAAATGGCAACGAAATATCCTGACATTCGTCTTGGCGGTCCAACTTTTGCTTGGGTTCATCGTTGTATTGTTGCATTCAAAAAACTACCCAATTTAGTAAATAAAATTCAGGTACCTATATTGATTTTACAATCTGGTGAAGAGAGTATTGTTTCAACTAAGAAAGTTGAGAAGTTATTTTCAACTTCATCCTTGGTTCGCTTTGTAGAAATTGAAGGGGCTAGACATGAAATTATGTTTGAAACAGATGCGATCAGATCGACCGCATTGCAAACCATCATTCAATTTTTAAATCAGTAATTAAAGCCTTGTACAGCAATAATTAATACAGCCAAATAAAATAAAACAAAACATATGGCTAATAAATAGCTGGCAAATTTCGGATAACGTAGATGTAATTTGTAAATAATCCTTGCTAAGATGAAAAGGAGTAATGGATAACTCCACATAAAAACAGACATATTTGTTAATGCTGTTTCAGATAAAGTTGGATTATATTTTAAACTGGGTGAGAGTAATAAAGAGAGTGGCCAAAGGAAAGCAGGCACACAAAACATTGCGATTGCCCATGAAAATTTGGAAAATCCATCAGGAAAATTATTTTTTTTACGCATATAGAGTAACTGATTAAAAATGGTGGACGACAGTATAGCGAATTTTATAACTCACCTCTAGGATTACCCATCATGTATTATCTTTTTAGTTGTAGAGAATTGGCTTTAGCCAAGCGCTTTCAAGAAGTCATTTATCAACAATATCATTATCAAATTGATATTCGGCAACAAGATGATTATTTTCATCTCTATTTGATCAATGATTCTCCAGAGTCGTTAGATAACACACAACAACTTGTAGCAGAATTTATGCAAAATCCAGATGCTGCTAAATTTAATCAAGCAGAGTGGCAAAGTGCTAATACGGTTTCTTTTGCACAAATTTATCGTCCTTTTATACAAGGTTCTATTGGGCTTAATTGGCAACATTTATTCTCTTCAAAATTTACTTTTTTAATTACGTTAGTTTGTATAGTGATTTATGGAACGACATGGTTGAATAGTGAAATCATTTTTGACACTTTTCATTTTCCTGAATTACCAGCCCAATCTAGCGACATATGGCGTTATCTTTCGCATACATTAGTACATCTATCGATCCCACATTTAGTCTTTAATCTGCTTTGGTGGTGGATTTTTGCTGGATTAATTGAACGTTTGCAAGGAATTCATCGAATTGTATTGATTTATCTTGTTGCTGGTGTAGCGAGTGGCTTTGCACAATACTTTGCTTCTGGGATCGGTTTTTTTGGTTTATCTGGTGTTGTTTATGCTGTCTTAGGCTACGTTTGGATTGAAAGTCGGTTTAATCAGCAAAAAATCTTTGATGTGCCAATCGGATTTAGTTGGTTTTTGATTATTGGGATTGTAAGTGGCTTCTTTTCACCATTAATTGGGTTATCGATGGGGAATAGTGCACATATTGCAGGATTATGCACTGGATGTGTGTTAGCAGGTGTAGATATTTGGTGGAATAGAAGTAAATCACAATGATTTTTCACAAAAATTTAATGAAAAGATAGCGATTTTTAGTAGAATGACAGCGGGATAATTAGAGTAGGCGAGGGAGTTATGAAACAAGCAATACGCCATAACCGTATCATTGAATTAGTCAAATTACACGGTTATATCAGTACGGAAGAATTAGTTGCTGAATTAGATGTTAGTCCACAAACGATTCGTCGAGATTTAAATGAGTTAGCAGCCAAAAATGAAATTCGCCGTCATCATGGCGGAGCTGCCTCGCCATCAACGTCTGAAAATAGTGATTATGCTTCGCGTAAGACATTGTTATGTCAAGAAAAAGAGTGGGTCGCTAAATGTGTAGCGCAACAAATTCCTAATGGTTCTTCATTATTCATTGACATTGGGACTACTGCGGAGGCGGTTGCTCGTGCATTGTTAGATCATGAAAATTTGCGAATCGTAACTAATAATTTAAATGCTGCACATATTTTGATGGAGAAAGAGAATTTTCAAATTATCATTGCTGGCGGTGGATTACGTCCCGATGGTGGAATTATTGGGGAAGCAACAATGGAATTTATTTCTCAATTTCGTTTAGATTTTGGCATTTTAGGAATTAGTGCAATTGATCATGACGGTTCATTATTGGATTATGATTATCACGAAGTACAAGTAAAACGGACAATTATTGAAAGTTCTCGTACAAGTATTCTAGTCACTGACCATTCAAAATTCTCACGTCGAGCTATGGTTCGTTTAGGACCACTTACTATGTTTGATTATTTATTTACTGATCGTCCGTTACCAGCAGAAATTGCTGCAATGGTAGAAAATACCAATTTGGTCGTTAAAGTTTGTCCTTGCCACCAAGTATGATCGGAATTATGAATTTTTCTAAATGGGTAAGCTATACGCAATTAATGCGTCTAGATAAGCCAATTGGTTCTTTTTTATTATTATGGCCGACATTATGGGCATTATGGTTAGCTCAGGGCGGTATGCCAGATCTGAAGATATTGCTTATTTTTGTATTAGGCGTTGTGTTTATGCGTTCCGCAGGTTGTGTGATCAATGACTATGCGGATCGACATATTGATGGCCAAGTAAAACGTACTCATCAACGTCCATTGGCTACGGGTGCAGTATCCGAAAAAGAAGCGAAAATTCTTTTTGTGACGTTGATTCTGCTTTCATTTTTATTAGTGATTCAACTGAATCTCTATGCGATTGGTTTATCAGTTATTGCGGTAGTATTAGCCTTTATCTACCCTTTTATGAAGCGTTACACGCATTTACCGCAGATATTTTTAGGTGCTGCCTTTGGTTGGTCTATTCCAATGGCATATGGGGCAACAGTAGAATCATTGCCTTTGGATTGTTGGATTTTATTTTTAGCAAATTTAGCGTGGACAATCGCATACGATACGCAATATGCGATGGTTGATCGTGATGATGATTTGCGAATTGGTGTTAAATCAACCGCAATTTTATTTGCCGAATATGATAATAAAATTATCGCTTTATTACAGTTTATTGCCTTGTTATTGCTAATCTATTTAGGGCAAGAGAAAAACTTAAACAACGGTTATTTTATTGTATTAGCAATTGCAGCCGTTCATTTTATTTATCAATGCAAAATGACAAAAATGCGTGTGAGAGAAGCCTGTTTTAAAGCATTCCTTAATAATAATTATGTTGGAATGTGGGTTTTTATTGCGGTTGTTGTGGGTGTGTTTTAATAGAAAGCTATTAATGTTTATTTTGTAGTTTTTATTTTATAGATTGAATATATCAAGCATTTAAGGTTTTTATGTTAAAAGAAAATAACTTTAGAGATTTACTTGTTCACTTAAATTTCACCGAGCATCAAGATAAGTTTTCCAAAACCATCAACGGAAATGAATTAGTCGTTGATTTTAAAAATAAAAAAATCATTTATCCTGCTGAATTAAAAAAACACCGTGAAACCACGCTGAATTTTTCTTCCAATGAAAATTTTGTGGTTTTTGAGTGTATTCATCGCTTATTAGAAAAAGGTTATCCTGCAGCACACCTTGAATTAGAAAAAAGTTGGCAACTTGGACATACACAAAAAAGCGGTAGAGCGGATATTTGCGTATATCAAGATCGTGAAAAAACTAGCCTGTTTATGATTATTGAGTGCAAAACTGACGGTACAGAATACAACAAAGCACTTAAAATTTTAAAAGAAGATGGTGGGCAGTTATTTAGTTATTGGCAACAAGATAAAAAAGTGCACTGTATTTCGCTCTATACATCTGATTTTACTGACGGAATACTTACCTATAAAAACCCAATTATTCGTTGCCATGATGATGCAAACTTAATTCAGCTGGCCAAAAAAGATGACAGTATTAAAATTTACCAAAAAGCCAATAATGTTGAAGAATTACACGAAGTTTGGACGGAAACTTATTTACAAAAATTATCTGAAAATTTAATTTTTGGGCAAGATGCCCAAATTTATGACCTAGACTTACCACCACTTAGAATAAAAGACTTAAAGGCATTCTCTCCTGATGACAAAATCATTAATCAATTTGAAGAAATATTAAGACATAATGCCGTTTCTGATAAAGAAAATGCCTTTAATCGCTTAATTGCCCTATTCATCTGCAAATTGGTAGATGAGCAAAAGAATGATGATAGCGAAGTAGAATTTCAATACAAGATTGGTAGTGATACCTATGAGACTTTGCAGGATCGTCTGCAACATCTCTATAAAACGGGTATGGAAAAATTCATGAAAGAGAAAATCTTTTATGTTTCAAATGACTATGCACAAAATTTATTTAAAAACTTAGATCTTGAAACCAGAAATCATGCTATTTCAGACTTAGAACAAACCATTCGAAAACTGAAATTTTACAGTAATAACGACTTTTCCTTTAAAGATGTACATAACGAAGAGTTATTTCTACAAAATGGTACAACTTTTTGAAAAATACAGAATTAGTTATGCGTCAAAACATCAATTTTTGGGCGATATGTTTGAACAATTGCTCAACAAAGGATTTAAACAAAACGAAGGGCAATTCTTTACTCCTATGCCGATTACCCGATTTATTTGGGACTCCTTACCCATTCAAAAAATTTTACAACATAAAGGCGGTAGTTATCCCAAAGTCATTGATTATGCTTGTGGTTCTGGGCATTTTTTAACAGAAGCAGTAGAAGCTATCAATGCCGCACGCCCAACAGAAAATAATGACTGGGCAAAAGAAAGTATTTACGGTGTTGAAAAAGACTATCGCCTTGCACGCGTTTCACAAGTATCAATGTTTATGAACGGTGCAGGCAATGCTAATATTATTTTTGGCGATGGCTTAGATAATAATAAGGGCATACAAAATGAAACATTTGATATTTTAGTTGCCAATCCCCCTTACTCTGTTGCTGCATTCAAATCACATTTAAAACTGAAAAACAATCAATTAAGTCTATTAGATTCTATCAGTAACAATGGTGGTGAAATTGAAGTACTGTTTTGTGAACGGATAGCCCAATTATTAGTCTCAGATGGTGTTGCTGCTGTTATTTTACCTTCAAGCATTTTAAGTAACGATAGTAGTAGCTATACCGCTGCTCGTAAATTACTACTCAATGAATTTCGTTTTCGAGCTATTATCCAGCTAGGTTCAAAAACATTCGGTGCAACAGGAACGAATACCGTTATATTATTTTTAGAAAAAACACCCTATCCACCTAAGCAAATCAGCTTAGCAAAGGATACCGCAACAACTATCTTTACTAACGCTTCAATCAAACAAAAATATGATCAAGATATTCTAACTGCTTATCTGACATATATTGATGTGCCTGCTGATCAATATGAAAAATTAAGAAACAAAACCATTACGTGGGAAGAGATACAGGAAGAAAAAATAAATAAATACATCGTTACCTATCGCACGGCTTTATTAGACACGCTAGAATTAAGCAAAACAGAACAAAAAGAAAACCCTACAAATGAGCAACAACAAAAGCTCAAAATGCGTAAGTTTTTGGATAAATTTATTAGCATTGAACAAGAAAAAATCGCACTGTTTGCTTTGTTGTATCAACAAAAAACATTGATTATTACCGCACCAAGCGACAACGCACAACAAAAAGCATTTTTAGGCTACGATTGGAGTAATCGCAAAGGCGCGGAAGGCATTCAAATTCTCCAAGCGGGTGGTAAACTCTATAACCCTGAAAATCGTTTTGCAGATAACACACTTGCCGCTTGTGTACGTTATATGTTTAACGATCAAATGTTCAACATCACACCAGAACAAGCAGAATACGCAAAAATCCTAGATACCCTTGATATGTTGGATTTTAATCGTGTTTATCTCAATTATGCACTAAAAACCAGCGCTCAGAAAAAGATTGAGATTGTGAGTAAGTATCCGTTGGTGAGTATAGCTGAAATTACTATAACTATAGAAAGTGGTAAGCGTCCATCTGGTGGGGTCGGTCAATATAACGAAGGTGCTTATTCTCTAGGTGGAGAGCATATTGGAAAAGATAACGGCAGATTAGAACTAAACACAATTAAATATGTTCCTATAAGTTTTTTCAATGCTGCAAAAAAAGGGATTATTCAAAAGCACGATATTTTATTATGTAAAGATGGTGCATTAACAGGAAAAGTAGCCATTGTGCGAGATGAATTAGATGGAATAATGGCAATGATAAATGAGCATTTATTTATCTTGCGTTGTCAAGAATTAACAACCCAAAAATATCTATTTAACTATTTATATTCGGAGATGGGGCAAGCACTTTTAAAAGATAATATTACTGGTTCTGCACAAGGAGGATTAAATTCTACCAATTTGAAAAATATCAAAATCCCCCTACCACCCCAAGGAATTCAACAACAAATCATAGCTGAATGTGGAAAAATTGATGAGGAATACGAAAACAGCCGTATGAAAATAGAAGAATATCGTGCCAAAATTGCACAAATATTCAATGATCTAGAAGTTGTACGGGGGGGGGGTAAAACTATTTAAAATCAGTGAGTTATGTATTATTAATCCATCAAAAAATGAGATAAAACACTTATCTGATAATCTACTGGTTTCTTTTATTGAAATGGCTTCTGTGAGTAATAATGGCTATATAGAACGCAAAGTAGATAGAGCTTTGGGAACGCTTCGCAAAGGCAGTTACACTTATTTTAAAGAAAATGATGTCATTATCGCCAAAATAACGCCGTGTATGGAAAATGGCAAATGTGCTTTAGCGGTAAACCTAACCAATCAAATCGGTATAGGAAGTTCTGAGTTTCATATTTTTAGGGCAAATGAAACCATTTACCCACAATTTTTATTTTTTAGTTTAAACAGAAAAGAAGTCAGAATTGAAGCAGAAAAAAATATGACGGGAACAAGCGGACACCGCAGAGTGCCCAGCTCTTTTTATGAGAATCTGCAAATCCCCGTCCCACCACTTGCCGAACAAGAAAAAATCATTGCTGAAGTAACGCAATACGAACAAGCAATCACCCAACTCGAAACCCAAATGCAAGGCTGTGCCGACAAGAAAAAAGCAGTGTTGGATAGGCTTTTAAAGTAGAACCCCTCTAAATTAAAATAGCCGAGCAGTCTGTCGGCTATTTTTTTGTTATTAATCTGCTAGGAAAGAAATGGGAGATTAAGCAATTTTCATATTGCCTAATGTTCCGTCATCTTCGATTTGTTTTGCTTGTCCGATAATTTCTTTTATTTTTTCACCATCTTTAAACATCACAAATCCGCCATTTTCCATTTTGGTCCAACATTCATTTTTAGTTAATGGTTGGGTAGAGATAATGGTAACTTTATCACCTGGTTTGGCGTAGTCATTAAAGTCAATAAAGCCATCATCATCGACACGGAAAGCCTTACCAAAAGGTGCTTTACGTGTGAGGTAATGTAAGAAAGTTGAGCAATGTGCAATCATAAATTGCCCATTAGATAAAATAAAATTAAATGTACCTAATTGAGCAAGTTCTTGGGTAACTTCATAGACAGCAGCAAAGATTTCTTCTTCACTTGGTTTACGATGATAGCGACGTTTTAAAAATTCTGTCATATAACAGAAAGCTGCCTCTGAGTCAGTTGAACCAATTGGTTGAGCACGGCACTCAGATAAATCTGGTAGTGTTTTTAAATTACCATTATGTGCGAAAACCCAGTTTTCTCCCCAGATTTCACGCATAAATGGATGCGTATTTTCTAAGTTCACATCGCCTTGCGTTGCTTTACGAATATGGGCAATCACATTAAGTGATTTGATGTGATATTGTTTAACGCAATCAGCAATCGGTGATGAACTACACGGTTTATCATCACGAAAAACACGAACACCTTTTCCTTCAAAAAATGCAATTCCAAAGCCATCTGAATGGCAATCTGTTATCCCAGCACGACGACGGAAACCTTCAAAGGAAAACACAATGTCGGTCGGGGTATTACAGTTCATTCCCAATAATTGACACATAATTTAACCTATGAAAACTAATTCAATAAAAATAAGAGTGCGTATTATAAACGGATAATTCACATATTAGTAGTAAGGTTATTAATAATAATTTGTTATATGAAAGTCTATTTTGTTGTGGAATGGTTATTAATTATTATCTTGAGTGATTATTGATGATTCTGAAGATGAATTCGCTTTAGCTAATTTTTGTTGTGCACGGCGTTGTTGGAAAAATTGGCTAATTTTTTGGCTACACTCTTCGGCTAATACACCCGAAGTAATTTCTACCATATGATTCATTCGATAATCATCGAATAGATGAAAACGGGAACCGATAGCACCTGTTTTGTAATCCATTGCTCCAAAGACTAAACGTTTAATCCGACTATGCAGAATAGCTCCAGCACACATTGGGCAAGGTTCTAAGGTGACATATAAGGTCGTGTCCAGTAAGCGATAATTTTGAATTTGTTGCCCTGCTTGGCGTAATGCGATGATTTCTGCGTGAGCAGTTGGGTCTGATAAGGTGATTGATTGATTCCAACCTTCGGCAATAATTTCACCGTGGGCATCGACTAATACTGCACCAACAGGTATTTCTCCCATTGCAGCTGCTTTATCGGCTAGTGCTAAAGCATATCGCATAAATTGTTGATCTTGTTCGGTCATAATGTGCATAAAAATGATTGGCGAACGTGGGCGGATTTGAACCGCCGACCTACCCCTTAGGAGGGGGTTGCTCTATCCAACTGAGCTACACATTCGCAAAATTTGATTTAATTTGAATTGCTATTTTTATGTTCTTGGCGAAGTAGAGAGATGTGCTGAATTTTAATATTTTTTCCTTTCGCTTTAAAGTAATCTGCTAACTCTTGTGCTATATACACGGAACGATGTTTACCGCCAGTACAACCAATACAGATTGTTAAGTAACTGCGATTATTTTGTTCAAGTAAAGGTAACCACGTTTCGATGTAATTACGTGTTGAATAAAGGAACTCACGGACTACATCATATTGCCGTAAGAAATCAATAATCGGTTGATCCAAGCCAGTTAATGGACGTAATTTTGGTTCCCAATGTGGATTAGGTAAGAAACGAACGTCAAAAATATAATCTGAATCTTGTGGAATACCATATTTAAAACCAAATGATTTAATGACAATTTGTAACTCTTTATTCCCATTCCCACGAACAAATTCACGTAATTTCTCGGCGAGTTGATGAGTAGAGAGATTCGTTGTATCAATCACAAAATTAGCGTGCTGAAATAATGGTTCAAGTCGTTCTTTTTCTAAATCAATCGATCCTTCTAAAGAGAGGTTATCTTTAGAAAGTGGGTGTACACGACGTGTATCACTATAACGGCGAATTAAGGTGTTACGATCCGCATCAAGATAAATAATCTTAGTGCTGCATGAGTGAGGTAACTGATCGAGAGTCGTTTCTAATTCTTGTGGTTGTAATGGAATATTACGAATATCGACACTAATTGCGACAGTTTGTTGGCTTGTTGCTAACTTTTCAATGAGTTGAGGAATAAGGAATAAGGGTAGATTATCAATACAATAATAGCCAATATCTTCTAAAGCTCGCAGTGCAATAGATTTACCTGCACCTGAACGACCACTAATAATGACAAGTTCCATTATATCCTCCCATTACTGCTGCACCTATGGTTAATAATCGGTAGTTTGCTCGCTTTCTTGCTGATCTTCAACTACTTCAGCGTGATCATGGGCAAGAAAAATAGACCAAACCTCATCAGGGCTTTTCGCCAAACGCAACTGTTTACATAAGTTTTTATCCGAAAAACATTCGGCGAGATAAGGCAGTAATGGCGAACAACTAGGACAACAGGTTTCAGGAATTAAAATTGCAAAAATCAAATCTACATCACGATGGTCTGCAGAATCGTATTTAATTGGTGTATCAAGCTGTAAAAAGACAGCAACAGGTTTATCCCCAACGGAGAGTTTGGCATGAGGAATGGCAATACCATTGTTTAAACCAGTATTTCCCATTCGTTCTCGATGACAGATTGCTTCAAAACAACTATTTTCTTGTTCTTCGATTTGTGAAGAGACAATATTACAAATTAATTCAAAAACACGTTTTTTGCTTGAACACAATAAACCAGTGCGAATATTTTCTTTTTTAAGAAAGTCTGTAATTTTCATACAAGGATTGATTCGTCAAATTAAAGTTTAAAATGTTCTCCAAGGTAAACACGTTTTACGTGTTCATCTGCTAGAACTTGTTGTGGTGTGCCATTCGCAATCATTTTACCTTCGCTCACAATATAAGCACGTTCACAAACATCCAATGTTTCACGCACATTATGATCGGTAATTAAGACACCTAAGCCACGATCACGTAATGCTTGAATAATATTTTTAATATCTAATACTGAAATTGGATCAACGCCAGCAAAAGGTTCATCTAATAAGATAAATTTTGGATTAGCGGCCAAAGCTCGTGCAATTTCAACACGGCGGCGTTCACCACCAGAGAGTGATTGCCCTAAATTATCCTTGATATGGCTAATATGAAATTCATCAAGTAGGCGTTCGAGTTCATCAATACGTTGATCTTTTGTCAAGTCTTTACGGATTTCTAATACCGCCATTAAATTATCATATACAGATAAACGGCGGAAAATAGAGGCTTCTTGTGGGAGATAGCCAATACCTTGTTTGGCACGTTGATGCATAGGTAAACGGCTAATATCTTGATTATCAATACTAATTTTACCGTCATCATGGCTAATTAAACCAACGACCATATAGAATGTTGTGGTTTTTCCTGCACCATTTGGACCTAACAAGCCCACAATTTCCCCTGAGTTAATGGTTAGACTAACACCATTCACTACAGAACGACCTTTATAACTTTTGCTTAGATGTTCAGCAGATAAAACAGACATAATTTGCTCTATTTAGATTTAAGTTGGTTTGGAATTAAAATAGTCTTAACACGTGAAGAACCATTACCATTGGCTTTAAGTTGTTGTTTTTTCACATCATAAGTAATTAATTCGCCATTAATACTGCTATCTTCTTGTTTTAATTTTGCATTTCCGATTAAGGTGAGGAATTCTTTTCCTAAGTCATAGTGTACTTTATTCGCATCACCATATACCATTTTGCCATTGTCTAATTTTTGTTGAAATTTCACTGGTGCACCAAACGCATCTACGGTTTCTTTCTTATTTTCTGATTTTTCTTTTTCATTTGGGCGAGTAATGACAACTTTGTCGGCATTAATTTTGACACTACCTTGTGTGATAACAACATTATCAGTAAAAGTGACCACATTGCTGGTTAAATCAAGTGATTGATTATTGGATTCAATATTAATTGGTTGTTCAGAATCCCCAGTTAAGGCGAGTGCAGAATAGCTAAATAATAAGGTTAATAAACCAAGTAGCGTTAAATTAGTTTTTAATTTCATAATATGTTTTAACCTGTTCTTTTAAAGTCGCAGTTTGCTTATGAAGATTACCATCTAATACTCTGCCATTACTGGTAAAATTTAGCCCAGTAAGCGTGACCATTGTATCAGATGTTATATCTTGTGTCGTTAAATTGACGAAAGCCTGCTCAGTATTAATTGTTTGTAATTTGGAATCTTTTTGTAGGCTTTGTAGCTTCACATTACCTTGCAAAGTTAATTTATCTTTATTCGTTAAAATGGCTTTATCTGCCTGTAAACGCCAAGTTTTTACTTCATTTTCATCATAGACATAAAGAATTGGCTGACTAAAAATCGCTTTATCATCATTAAAATAATCAACATTATCTGATTCCGCTTGATATTGAATTGTACCAGTCGGACCATAAACAGTTGTGGTCATTTGTTTTGCGATATATTCAGGATCAGAATCTTTTTTACTTAACAGTGGCACATCGGTTTGTTGTAAAGAATAAAGCCACGCTAATAATGTAATTGCGATAATTGAAAGTACGATATTCCAACGAATGGACATAAATCATCTACCTTTTTAGGAAAATTTTAGCTGGCGGATCATACCATAAAATCGTAATAAATGAGTTCTTTTTCAACAAGTAAGCGATATTCTGCTAGAATAACGAATTCACGATCAAGAGCAGAAGGCAGCAAAAGGATGCAAGATATTCTTATCGAAGTTAAAAATTTAACATTTAAACGTGGTGACAGAACGATTTATAACAATCTGAATTTAAGCATTGAAAAAGGTAAAATCACTGCCATTATGGGGCCTTCAGGAATTGGGAAAACGACCCTTTTAAAACTGATTGGGGGACAATTAATTCCTGAACAAGGGCAAATCTTATTAGATGGGCAGGATATTTGTAGTCTATCTACAAAAGCGTTATATCAGGTGCGTGAGAGAATGGGGATGTTATTCCAGTCAGGTGCTTTATTTACGGATATGACGACCTTTGAAAATGTGGCATTTCCCATTAGAGAACACACTCATCTTCCCGAGTCAATTATCCGCAAAATGGTATTGATGAAGTTAGAAACAGTTGGATTGCGTGGTGCAGCAGAATTAATGCCAAATGAACTCTCTGGCGGGATGGCTCGGCGTGCGGCATTAGCCCGTGCGATTGCCTTAGATCCAGATTTAATTATGTATGATGAACCTTTTACTGGACAAGATCCGATCAGTATGGGTGTGATTGTTGATTTAATTAAAAAGTTGAACCAAACGTTGGATTTAACTTCTATTGTGATTTCACATGATGTTACTGAAGTATTAAGTATTGCGGATTATGGCTATATTGTGGCAGAGCAAAAAATCATTGCCGAAGGAACGCCAGAACAATTAAAAGCGAGTACTGATCCCCGTGTGATTCAATTTTTATCAGGGCAAGCAGATGGACCTGTAAAATTCCATTATCCTGCTGAGCCTTATGAAGAGGAATTATTTCAGTGAAATTAACAGTGATTGAGCGACTTGGACAATATGGTGTACGTTGGATTCGTACTTTGGGCAAGTCAGGACTGATGTTGTATGGTGCATTAGTTGGGAAACCACAGTTTCGTAAAAATTTCCCATTAGTGGTAAAACAACTTTATGTTCTAGGCGTGCAGTCTTTATTAATTATTGTATTGTCAGGTCTATTTATTGGTATGGTCTTGGGGTTGCAAGGCTATGTAATTTTAGTCGATTTTTCTGCCGAAACGAGTTTAGGGCAATTAGTGGCATTATCGTTATTGCGTGAGTTAGGGCCAGTGGTGACAGCATTATTATTTGCGGGACGAGCTGGTTCGGCATTAACAGCAGAAATCGGTTTGATGAAAGCAACAGAACAATTATCTGGTTTAGAGATGATGGCGGTTAATCCATTGCGACGGGTAATTGCACCACGATTTTGGGCTGGTATGATTGCGATGCCATTATTAGCATTAATTTTTACTGCAGTTGGTATTTGGGGTGGTTCATTAGTTGGTGTTGATTGGAAAGGCGTTGATAGCGGGAGTTTCTGGTCAGTAATGCAAAATGCAGTGCTATGGGGAAAGGACATTGGTAATGGCATTATCAAAAGTTTATTTTTTGCTGTGAGTGTGGTGTGGATTGCATTATTTAATGGTTATAACGCAATGCCAACTTCAGAAGGTATTAGCCAAGCAACCACTAAAACGGTAGTACAGGCTTCCTTAGTGGTATTAGGATTAGATTTTATTTTGACTGCATTAATGTTTGGTGGCAATTAATTGCAGCAGCATTACTGAGATAAGGATAAATTATGAAAAACGGAATGAAATATGAATTTTGGGTAGGATTATTTCTATTATTAGGTATTGGTGCGTTAATATTTCTTGGTTTAAAAGTAGCAAATATTCAAAGTTTTGGTGAATCGCAAACATATCGAGTCACTGCAACTTTTGATAATATAGGTGGGCTAAAAGTACGTGCGCCAGTCAAAATTGGTGGAGTTGTGATTGGACGAGTGAGTGATATTGAGTTAGATGCAAAAACATATTTGCCTCAAGTGACTTTAATGATTGATGAGAAATATAATCAAATTCCAGATAATAGTTCACTCTCAATTAAAACAGCAGGTTTATTAGGTGAACAATATATTGCGTTAAATATTGGTTTTGATGATGGTGAAACACCAATGTTAAAAGATGGTAGTAAGATTACTGACACCAAATCTGCGATGGTATTAGAAGATCTTATCGGACAATTTTTATATGGCGATAAGAAATCAAGTGACACACCAGAAGAAACAAAATAATTAACTAAGAGGAGAAAGTGTATGTTGAAACGTTACACAAAGCGAGTGGTAAGAGCGGTATTAACAGTAGGTTTAATGTTAACAAGTGTATTTGCAGTTGCTGAGCAAAATCCTTATCAATTAATGCAGCAAGCATCAGATAAATTATTTGCTGATATTGGTGCAAGTCAAAGTCAAATTAAGCAAAATCCTAATTATTTACGGACGATTGTGAAGCAAGATTTAATGCCTTATGTCCACGTAAAATATGCAGGTTCTTTGGTATTAGGTAACTATTTTAAAACCGCCACAGCAGAACAACGTGAAGCATTCTTTACCGCATTCGGTAATTTTATTGAACAATCTTATGCACAAGTATTAACTTTCTATAATGGGCAAAAAGTGAGTATTGAGCCTGAAAAATCAGTAGAAGGTAAGAATATTGTGAATATTCGTGTGGTGGTAGAACAAAATAATGGTGCAGCACCAATTAAATTAGATTTTAAATGGCGTAAAAATAGTAAAACCAATGAATGGCAGGCTTATGATATGGCAGCAGAAGGTGTCAGTATGGTTGAAACAAAGAAAAATGAATGGAGTGGTGTATTACGTCAAAAAGGTATTGAGGCGTTGACAGCTCAAATCGAGAAATCTGCTAGCTTACCAGTTACATTAGATAAAAAATAAAATGAGTGAGATAGAGTTACGTTGGCAATTAGAGCAGTTTGATCAACAAGCCATTGTTTCGTTAATTGGGGTATTAAATCGTCATACGTTGTTGCCATTATGGCAGCAACGTCAACAGTTTGTATTACGACAAAATACGGAATTAACAAATTGCCAGAAAATCGTATGGGATTTAAGGCAAATCAATCATATTGATTCTGCGGGATTTGCATTATTGACGGAGCTATTAACGCTTAATCCAGTTGATCAAGTCGAATTAGTGAACATTCCTGAACAGTGTCTTAATTTAGCTGCACTATTTTCATTAAAAGGGTGGCTAGAAAAATATATTAATTGATAGGGTAAAACATGGAACCAAAAGAGATTGAACAATTATTAAAACAAGAACTTGGCTTAGACGAAGTTTATGTACGTGGTGAAAATGCACATTTTGATGTGATTGCGGTGAGTGATAAATTTGCTGATCTTTCACGGGTAAAACAACAACAGATGATTTATGCACCTTTGATGGATCATCTTGCGAGTAATGCAATCCATGCTTTAACAATAAAAACATTTACCGTTGAAAAATGGAAAAAAGAAAGACTATTTTTTAATCTATAATTATTTTTTGCTCTCAGACGATGCGGTAGGCACGAATAATGTGTTACCGCATTACTTTTATCCATAGTTGTTTAATTTATTAGGAAATTTTATGTCATCACCAAAATTTGTACATCTTCGCGTGCATAGTGATTTTTCTATGATTAATGGATTAGCCAAAGTTAAATCCTTAGTAGATGAATGTGCTAAGCAACAGATGGTAGCGATGGCATTGACAGATTTTACTAACTTTTGTGGTTTAGTGCGTTTTTATGGTGCAGCTTTAGGAAAAGGAATTAAACCTATTGTTGGAGCAGATGTATTAGTAGATTCGCCTGAATTACCTGATGAGCCTTTTGAATTAACACTATTGGCTAAAAATAACCAAGGTTATCAGAATATTACCTTACTTCTTTCTCGTGCTTATCAACGTGGTTATAAAGATAAACCGACCATTGATCGATCGTGGCTAATTGAATATGCAGAGGGGATTATTATCCTATCTGGTGGCAAGAATGGTGATGTGGGCAAATTTCTCTTACGTGATAATCAAATTGCAACTGAAGCTTGTTTAGATTTTTATCGTCAATATTTCCCGAATCATTATTATTTAGCTGTGAGTCGTACTGGTCGTAGTGATGAAGCTCGCTATGTACAACTCGCTGCAGCATTAGGCGAACAACATCAAATTCCATTAGTCGCAACGAATGATGTGATGTTTATTAGTGAGGATGATTTTGAAGCTCATGAAATTCGGGTAGCAATTCATGATATTGTTACTTTGGATGATCCCAAGCGACCAAAAAATTATACGCCACAACAATATTTCCGTACGGAACAAGAGATGTGCGAACTATTCGCTGATCTGCCAGAAGCATTAGAAAATACCGTATATATCGCACAACGTTGTAATGTTACGATTCGTTTAGGCGAATATTTTCTACCCCAATTCCCAACAGGTGAATTAAGTACAGAAGATTTCTTAATTCAAAAGGCACGGACTGGTTTAGAGCAGCGTTTAGCAGTGCTATTCCCTGATGAAGCGGTGCGGAAACTACGTCGTCCTGAATATGATCAACGTTTAGAAACCGAATTAAACGTTATCAACCAAATGGGATTCCCTGGTTATTTCTTGATTGTGATGGAATTTATTCAATGGTCAAAAGATAACAATATTCCAGTAGGACCAGGGCGAGGTTCAGGGGCGGGTTCATTAGTTGCTTATGCCTTACGCATTACTGATCTCGATCCACTTGAGTTTGATTTACTCTTTGAGCGTTTCTTAAATCCTGAACGGGTATCGATGCCAGACTTTGATGTCGATTTCTGTATGGATGGACGCGATCGAGTGATAGAACACGTTGCAGATATGTATGGACGTGATGCAGTATCACAGATTATTACTTTTGGTTCGATGGCGGCAAAAGCGGTAATTCGAGATGTGGGGCGGGTATTGGGTCATCCATATGGCTTTGTCGATCGCATTGCTAAGTTGATTCCAGGTGATCCAGGAATGACGTTGCAAAAAGCCTTCGATTTAGAACCTAAGTTAGTTGAGGTTTACGATACTGACGAAGAAGTTAAAGAGCTGATCGATATGGCGCGTAAACTGGAAGGGGTAACTCGTAATGCAGGGAAACACGCTGGTGGCGTGGTAATTGCACCAACTAAGATCACCGATTTTTCTGCGATTTATTGCGATTCCGAAGGTAAGCATCCTGTCACTCACTTTGATAAAAATGATGTTGAATATGCGGGATTAGTAAAATTTGACTTCTTAGGCTTGCGGACGTTAACCATTATCCAATGGGCGGTGGATATGATTAATGAACGTATGCGCCGAGAAGGTAAGCCAGAAATTGATATTCACCACATTCCTCTTGATGATGAAAAGTCCTTTAAATTATTGCTGGATGCACAAACAACAGCGGTCTTCCAATTAGAATCTCGAGGAATGAAAGATTTAATTCGCCGTCTGAAACCTGACTGCTTTGAAGATATCATCGCATTGGTAGCATTATTCCGACCTGGTCCGCTGCAATCAGGGATGGTGGATAACTTTATCCGTCGTAAACATGGTGAGGAACAGATCTCTTATCCAGATGCTGAGTATCAACATGAATCGCTTAAACCGATTTTAGATCCAACCTATGGCATTATTTTGTATCAAGAACAGGTAATGCAGATTGCCCAAGTATTAGCTGGTTATACATTAGGTGGTGCGGATTTATTACGGCGTGCGATGGGGAAAAAGAAACCAGAAGAAATGGCAAAACAACGTTCGGTATTTAAAGAGGGAGCGATTAAAAACGGCGTTGATGGTGAATTAGCCATGAAAATTTTCGACTTGGTAGAAAAATTTGCTGGTTATGGTTTCAATAAATCGCACTCCGCTGCCTATGCATTAGTTTCTTATCAGACTTTATGGCTAAAGGCGCATTATCCGGCGGAATTTATGGCAGCAGTAATGACTTCGGAAATGGATAAAGTCGAAAAAATTGTGAATTTCTATGACGAAAGTTTACGGATGGGGTTAAAAGTTGTTCCACCAGATATTAATAGCGGTAAGTATCATTTCAGTGTGAATGAGAAAGGCGAAATTGTATATGGAATTGGGGCAATTAAGAGTGTAGGTGAAGCGGCCATTGAAAATATTATTGAAGCGCGAGAAACAGGCGGTTTATTTAGAGATGTATTTGATCTATGTGCCAGAATCGATCTGAAAAAAATCAATCGCCGTGCGTTAGAAAATCTGATTAAAGCAGGAGCATTGGATAAATTAGGACCACATCGAGCGGCGATTTCACTTAATTTAGATGATGCGTTAAAAGCGTCTGATCAGCATGCTAAAGATGAAGCCTTAGGACAAACGGATATGTTTGGTGTGTTAACCAGTTCACCGAAAGAAGTAGAACAAGCCTATGCGAATACGCCAAAATGGACACAAAAAATGGTGTTGGATGGCGAACAAGAAACGTTAGGTTTGTATTTGAGTAGCCATCCGATTAGTCCATATGTGAAAGAACTTTCTCATTACAGTAATCGTTTAGCGGAAGTATCGGTAACTCGCCGCAATGAATCAGTAACGGTTAGTGGCTTAGTGGTAAATTTCCGTACGGTACTCACCAAACGGGGTAATCGTTTAGGTATTATTACATTAGATGACCGTTCTGCACGTTTGGATATCACGCTTTTCTCTGATCCATTAACTGAGTTTGAGTCTAAAATTCATAAAGATCATATTTTAATTGTAAGTGGTTCGGTGTTACCCGATGATTTTACGGGCGGTATCCGAATGATAGGGCGTGAAGTTAGTACCTTAGAAGAGATGCGGCAAAAATTTGTCAAAAGTTTAGCGATTGCCTTAAAAGAAGAACAGTTGACGACGCAATTTATCGATCGCTTTAAACAAATCATTACGCCATATGCACAAGGCACAACGCCAATTCATATCTATTATGACAGCCCAAAAGGTCGGGCAATGCTAACGTTAGGGGTAGAGTGGCATATTACTCCACATGATGATTTAATTTCAGAACTCACCGCACTGATTGGTGAAGAACAAGTTGAATTGGAGTTTAGTTAGATGAATATAGGTTCCACTGTTGTAGTGGAACCTTAAAATAAAACTAAAAATACCACTTCGCTAATAAAACACCCGCTGCAACGGCAATATTTAAGCCTGAGGCGAGTTGATTTGAACGAGAAAGTGAGATATTCGTTGCGTTAGGATCAAGTTCTTTCCACATATTTTCTGATAACACTAAAGCGACTTTATCGGCAAATGTGGCTTGATCTAATGGCGTAGCTTGTTTGGCTAAACTTGCACGTACAATCTGATAACCAGCTTGTTGTAGTTGATCAATCGCCAATGTTGGATGTTCAGTTTCAAATAAACGTAAAAACTCAATACCCCCTTCAGCCACACGCATTGATGCTGGGCTTTGTACAAGATCAATATTGTCGGTAATGACATTTTGTACACCATAAAATGCTAAGGTTTTGAGTACGCCACCAATATTTGCTGCATTACCGACACCATCTAATAACACGATACAATCTCGTTGGCGTGGAATCGTTAAATAACCACTTAAACTGAGAGGTGGGCGTTTCTTCACTAATAAACAGATTCCGCCGTGGTGTTCAGTCCCTGTAACACGTTGCATTTCATCATTTTTAACTACATGATAGGCTTTTTTATTATTGGCGAGATAACTCATCATTTCGCCTGCTTTTTTGCTTAATTCTTGTGTTACCCATAAACGTACAATATCTTGTGGGCGATGCTCAAATAAGGTTAAGCAAGCTAATTCACCATAAACTTTCACTTCTTCAGCACGATTTTGACGGATTTTTTCAGGAGCACGAGGGGAAAGCGGTCCTGTTTTTTTCTCTTTTACTATATTTGCAGAAGATTTAATGCGAACATTGACTGCACCTTGTGCTTGATTAGCTTTACGAGCAGTAAGTTGTTGTTGACCTCCCCAAATTGATGTTTTTTCAATAGATCTTTCACGACGGGGAGTATCTGAAAAGCGAGGTTGTTGTGGTTTAGATTGGCGTTTATCTTGATTGTTTGCACGAAATTTATTTTCTTGGAAAGTTGGTTTTTTATTCATTGGATTGTATCTAGATTGGTCAATAGGAAAATTTCGCACATTATAACTGAAACAGTTGAGATATATTAACAATTAATTGTAAACTTAAGCATTTCATATAAAAGCAGTTCCGTTGGGGGAGCTGCATAACCATGATGAAGTTATGTTACTATCAAGATTAGAACGTGCTAAAAGAAGGTTATCTCGTTTACCAGCATTTGATTTAAATGAAGAGCAAGTTGAGATTCTTCCTTCAGCAAAAGCGTTTAAACAAAAAATTATTCAATTAATTCAACAAGTTGAAAAGCGAGTCTATATTACAGCCCTCTATTGGGAAAAAGATGAGGCTGGTCAAGAAATCCTCGAAGCAATCTATCAAGCTAAGCAAAAACATCCAAATTTAGATGTGAAAATTTTTGTAGATTGGCATCGTGCACAGCGTGGGCGAATTGGCGAAGAACAAGGTAGTAGTAATGCGGATTGGTATGCAGAAATGCGTCAAAAATATGGCATTGATGACGTGATTTTTTATGGTGTACCGATTAATACCCGTGAAATTTTTGGGGTATTGCATATTAAGGGTTTTGTGTTTGATGATACGGTGTTGTATAGCGGAGCGAGCATCAATAATGTTTATTTACATCAGCAAGATCGTTATCGTTATGATCGCTATCAAGCAATTACTCATCCACAATTAGCGAATTGTTTAGTTGATTTTATTCAACAACATTTAAACGATATTTCAGCGGTAAATCGCTTAGATCAAGCACGTAAATCTACTCGTGAATTACGTCCAACGATTCGTGCATTCCGTAAAAATTTAGCGTTAAGTGGTAAATATCATTATCGTACTACACAACGTTTAGCAGCGGATAAGATGACGATCACGCCATTATTTGGCTTAGGTAAAAATAATTTATTAAATAAAGCGATTGAAGCATTATTTGTTGTTACACAGAAAAAATTAACAATCTGTACGCCTTATTTTAATTTTCCTCGTTCGTTACAACATCGAATTCGCACTTTGTTGCATGAGGGGAAAAAAGTAGAAATTATTGTGGGGGATAAAACTGCCAATGATTTCTATATTCCACCATCAGAACCATTCAAATTAGCAGGTGCGTTGCCATATTTGTATGAGAAAAACTTGCGTCAATTTACTAAACGTTTTGCGGAGTTTATTGATAATCAACAATTAACAGTTCGTTTATGGAAAGATGGCGAAAATAGCTATCATCTGAAAGGCGTTTGGGTTGATGACAATTATGTGTTGCTAACTGGTAATAATCTTAATCCTCGAGCTTGGCGTTTAGATGCGGAAAATGGCTTATTGATTCACGATCCTGATCATAAATTAACGGAAAAAAACTGTACGGAATTAGCATTAATCCGAACACATACTACCATTTTGAGTAGCTACCAACAGCTCGAGAAACCGAGCAATTATCCTGCACCAGCACAACGTGTATTACGCCGTTTTGAACGGATTAAAGCCGATCATTTAGTGAAGATGATTTTGTAATTTGATGAATTTTAAAGAGAAGTTTTAGCAATGATTTATAGTATGACGGCATTTGCACGCCAAGAAATTCAAGCAGAATGGGGGAGTGCAGTTTGGGAAATTCGTTCTGTTAATCAACGATATTTAGAAACTTTTTTTCGTTTACCAGAGCAATTTCGTGGTTTAGAAAATAATTTGCGTGAAATCCTACGCCAACGCCTTTCTCGAGGAAAAATAGAGTGTAATTTACGAGTTGAGTTAAGCCATAACACCACAGGTTTAACACTTAATCAAACCTTAGCGACACAAGTTATTGATTCATTACGTTGGATTAAAACTCAGTTAAATGAAGGGGAAATTAATCCGATTGATGTATTACGTTATCCAGGTGTGGTGGATGATCCAAGTGTAGATCTTGATGAAATTAATCAACAAATTTTGCAAGGCTTTAATACCTTATTAACGGATTTTATTGCGATGCGAGCTAGAGAAGGTGAAAAATTGTCAGAAGCAATTTTGTCACGCCTTGATGGTATTCAAAATGAAGTAAGTTTTGTACGCCAAAAAATGCCAGAGGTTCTACAATGGCAACGTGAACGTTTATTACAACGTTTTGAAGAGGTACAACTACAATTCGATCCAACCCGTTTAGAGCAAGAGATGATTCTGTTAGCACAACGTGTTGATGTGGCAGAAGAGCTTGATCGTTTAGAAATGCACATTAAAGAAACAAAAGATATTTTACATAAAGGTGGTGTGGTCGGTCGCCGTTTGGACTTTATGATGCAAGAGCTAAATCGAGAATCAAATACCTTAGCCTCTAAGTCAATTAATACTGAAGTGACGAATTCAGCAGTAACATTGAAAGTACTAATTGAACAGATGAGAGAACAAGTACAAAATATTGAGTAGTGTTACAAACACTACTCCTCTCCCTCATACCGCATGGTTTCCACAAATGCCGAAAACAATGCATCATTGGTACGGCGATTAGGATAATAGAGATGATAGCCTTGATAGACCATGCGCCAATCTTGCAATACTTCGACTAATCTTCCCGATTGGATATCGTCTTTGACGTGTTCCAACATGGTCCAAATTAAGCCACGTCCGCTGGTTGCCAGTTGAGAAAATAAGGCTGTGGTGTTGGTAACAAACCTATCATTTGGCTGTACCTTAATAATTTTATCTGAATGATTTTTATCACGAAATTCCCAAGCTAACAAACCACCGTGTGTCGGTAGGCGTAAGGCAATGGTTTGATGATGGATTAAATCGGCTGGCGTTTCGGGTTTACCATGTCGGACAAAATAGTCAGGGCTGCTGACGACTGCCATCGGCATATCGGGCGAAATTCTCACGGCAATCATATCTTTAGAGACATCTTCGCCCAAGCGGATACCCATATCGAAACGTTCTGCCACAATATCGACAAAGCGAATTTCGGAGGTTAATTCCAATTTGACTTCGGGATATTGATCCATAAAGCGTTGTAATTTATGCCATAAACAGAAAAATGCGCTTTCTGTGCCGTTGATGCGCAAGCTGCCGCGCAAACTGCCGTGGTATTCGGCTAAGTTGTTGATTGCTTGGTGAATGTCTTGCATTAACGGCGTTAAATCTGCCCGCAAACGTTCGCCGGCATGGGTCAGGGAAACGCTGCGGGTACTACGATGTAACAAGCGCACGCCCAAACGATTTTCCAAACCGCGAATGGCGTGGCTGACGGCGGACGGTGAAACGCCCAAACGTGCCGCGGCATTGGTAAAACTGTTTTGTTCGGCGACGCAAAGAAAAATGCGTAAGTCGTTGAGATTTTCCATGTTTTTCGTGCAATTATTGAATTAAATTCACAAGTTCTTTTCATTTTGCCACATTTATCCGAATAATCAAGCTGTCTATAATGAAACCATAATGCGATGATGAATGAGGACAAAATCATGAATAAAACCATTACCTTATCGAACGGTGTCGAAATGCCGTTGGTCGGCTTTGGCGTGTATCAAGTCGCCCCAGAACAATGCAAACAATCGGTTCAGGCAGCTTTAGATGCCGGTTATCGTTTAATCGACACGGCGGCAGTTTATCAAAATGAACGCGAAGTCGGGCAAGCGATTCGGGAACACGGTATTGAACGTAAATCGTTGTTTATTAACACAAAATTATGGATTACAGGCGCGAGTTATGAGGGAGCAAAAGCGCAATTTGAACGCTCCCTGAACCGTTTGCAAATGGATTATGTCGATTTGTATTTGATTCATCAGCCTTATGGCGACGTGCATGGCGCGTGGCGTGCGATTGAGAAATTGTACGAGGCCGGCAAAATTCGCGCGATTGGTGTGAGCAATTTTCATCCCGACCGTGTGGCGGATTTGACGGCGTTTAACCGCATGGCGCCGATGGTGAATCAAATCGAAGTCAATCCGTTCCATCAACGTGTGTACGATGCGGCGTGGATGCAAAGTCATGATGTTGCGGTGCAGGCGTGGGCGCCGTTTGCCGAAGGGCGCAACAATTTATTTGAACAGCCGGTATTGGCAGAAATTGCTAAAAAATATGGAAAAACCGTCGGACAAGTGGTACTCCGTTGGCTGTATCAACGCAATATTGCGTCACTGGCAAAAACCGTGCACGCCGAACGCATGGCGGAAAATGTTGCCATTTTTGATTTTGAATTGGACGCCAAAGACATGGTGAAAATCGCCGCTTTGGATACGCAACAAAGTTTGTTTTTTGACCATCGTAATCCCGAACGTGTGGAATGGTTGGCAGGTTGGAAACCGGAAGTTTAAGGACAAAAAAATGAATAAAATCAAACAAACCGCTGGCAGGGATCAATTAGGTGAATTTGCGCCGACATTTGCTCGGTTGAATGATGATGTATTATTCGGCGAAGTCTGGAGCAGAACGAAGCAGTTGAGTTTACGCGATAGAAGTTTTTTAACCATTACCGCGCTGATTAGCCAAGGCATTACCGATGATTCTTTGCGTTATCACCTGCAAACCGCCAAAAATAACGGCATTACTCGTAGCGAAATCGCCGAAATTTTGACCCAAATTGGTTTTTATGCCGGTTGGCCAAAAGCATGGGCGGCGTTTCGATTGGCAAAAGAAATTTGGACAAACGACCAATCGGAAAACAGACCTTTTCAGGCAGACTTTCCGATTGGCGAACCGAATACCGCTTATGCACAATATTTCACAGGACAAAGTTATCTCGCGCCGCTCGCTAATGGTGATTGCGTTGCACATAACGTTACTTTTGAGCCAAGTTGCCGTAATCATTGGCATATTCATCACGGACAACGCCAGTTATTGATTTGTGTTGCTGGTAAAGGCTGGTATCAAGCGTGGGGCGAACCTGCACAAATGATGCAAGCAGGTGATGTGATTGATGTTCCGGCAGAAGTAAAGCATTGGCATGGTGCGGCTAAAGACAGCTGGTTTTCCCATATCGCGATTATGGTACCGAAAGACGGCGCAAGCACGGAATGGTTGGAGCCGGTGAGTGATGTACAATATGCAGAGATACATCAACATATTGAGGAATAGGTCATGCAAAATATCTTGCTGATTTCAGGACACCCTGATTTAAATCAATCGTTGGCGAATAAAACGATTATTGATACTGTATTGGCAAATCGTTCAGATATTCAAGTTCGATATTTGGATAAATCCTGTGCGAATTATCGAATAGATGTTGCTGCTGAACAAGCTGCGTTAATGCAGGCAGACATTATCATTTGGCAATTTCCGTTCTATTGGTATTCATTGCCAGGATTGATGAAAGTCTGGCTTGACCAAGTTTTTCTACATGGGTTTGCCTATGGTTCAACTGGAAATCGGTTAAAAAATAAGAAGTTAATCCTATCATTTACGATAGGTGGTTCCGCCGAAGCATATCGCTATGATGGCGAAATGAATTATCCCATACCAGATTTTCTGCCTGCATTACGCCAAACTGCCCTATATTGTGGAATGGATTATCAAGATCCTGTTTATTCTTTTGACATGATGTATCTTCCCAATTTCAGTTCTGAAACGGTGAAAAATGCAGTTATCGAACAAGCAAAAATTCATGCTGGGAAATTACTTGATGTAATAGATAGGCTTTATGCAAAGTAGTTGGAAGACGGGTAAGGTTAGTGATTTATTTTTCCGTCAACCGCTATACCAAACAAACCATTTGTTATAAACTGGCTAATTATTTAGTGAATTGAGGTTAAGATGACACTATCGACGATAGCAACCACACACGCGCAACATTATACGCCCGAGCAACAAGCATTAGCAGAACATCTTATCGCACTTGAACGTGAAGCACTGGATCTTTGGTTTCAAGGTCAAACTTCGGGTTATCGGAAGTTATGGTCACAGAAAAATTTTTCTTATTGCGATGGTGCGCAACTTCATCGTATTGATGAACATGGTCAAATTTGTGAATTTTTGGATACGATTGAAGGCAAACTGTTTGCAGACAGCTATGAATTTGTCAATCCGCGCATTCAATTTGGACAAGATATGGCATTATTGACATATGAATTGTATGCCGACACGACCTTAATTGATATGAAATATAATTGTATTGAGCTTTTTCAAAAAGAAGAAGACGGTGTTTGGCGTGTTATTCATTCAACATGGTCGTTTATTCGTCCGATGGATATGGATTTTTCCAAAATTGTGCAAGCCGTTTGATGTTGATATAAAAGACTTACAACATTTTTCTATTGAGGTTGGCACGCTGATACCAACCTCAAAATTTTTCATTAAAATCTATCCGTTCGTTTATCCTGACGCATCTGCCATTCTCTCGGCGACATCTGAAAATACTCTCGGAACGCCTTGTAAAAATTGCTGCTGTTGCTATAACCCAGTAAGTCTGCGATTTCACTAACTGGTAATGTTGAACCTTGCAACAAAGCCACTGCTCGCTGTATTCGTTGCTCTAGCACAATTCCCGAAAATGTTTTATTTAACGTTTTTGCCAGTAGGTTGGAAATATAGTTGGGGTGATAGTGAAACTGTTTGGATAAATTTTTCAACGATACATTATCAATATGAGAATCAATATATTGCACCATATTTTCGACAGGGGACTGCTCCTGTTTTTTCGAGACTGATAATGTGATTTCTTAAATTTTGTTGCTGTTAAAAAATCGATACTTTTGAGACATTGTGAAAGACTAGAATCGCTTAGTTACAAATTTTTTATAGGGAAAGCAAATATTTATAATGAAGTATCACTTCATTTTTTAAAAAATTTTAAAGTGATCATTATCACAAATATTGTAATCTTTGTTTTACTTATACTTTTCCTCTTTCTATACTACCTATCGGTTAATAAATCTTAGTTTCCCTTCTATCAAACACAACAAGTAAGGATTTTATTATGAGTACTCTCTCTTATTTACAAAAAATAGGGCGTGCCTTGATGGTGCCAGTTGCGGCACTACCAGCAGCAGCTATTTTAATGGGTATTGGTTATTGGATTGACCCAGATGGTTGGGGTAGTAACAGTGCCTTAGCATCATTACTAATTAAATCTGGTGCTGCGATTATTGATAATATGTCATTGCTCTTTGCAGTTGGTGTGGCATTTGGTCTTTCTAAAGACAAACATGGTTCTGCAGCATTATCTGGTTTAGTGGGTTATTTAGTGGTAACGACTTTACTTTCACCAGGAGCAGTAGCTCAATTAAAAGGTATTCCAGTTGATCAAGTCCCTGCGGCATTTGGCAAAATTAATAACCAATTTATTGGTATTTTAGTGGGAATTATTTCTGCCGAACTGTATAACCGTTTCTCTAAAGTAGAATTGCACCAAGCATTGGCATTCTTTAGTGGTAAACGTTTAGTGCCAATTGTCGTTTCTTTTGTGATGATTTTAGTCTCATTTATTCTCCTTTATGTATGGCCAGTGATTTTCAATGGTTTAGTAAGTTTTGGGGAGTCCATTCAAGGTTTAGGTGCTGTTGGAGCAGGTATTTACGCTTTCTTTAACCGTTTATTAATTCCAGTTGGCTTACATCATGCACTCAACTCAGTATTCTGGTTTGACGTGGCGGGTATTAATGATATTCCTAACTTCTTAGGTGGAGCGAAATCTTTAGCAGAAGGTAAGGCTATCTTAGGTCAAACTGGTATGTATCAAGCAGGCTTCTTCCCAATTATGATGTTTGGTTTACCAGCTGCAGCATTAGCGATTTACCATAGTGCAAAACCAGCGAAGAAAGCGATGGTTGGTTCGATTATGTTTGCTGCTGCATTATCCTCTTTCTTCACTGGGGTAACTGAACCATTAGAATTCTCCTTTATGTTTGTTGCACCAGTACTTTATCTCATTCATGCCTTGTTAACAGGGGTATCTGTATTCCTTGCAGCAAGCCTACATTGGATTGCAGGTTTTGGATTTAGTGCAGGGCTAGTTGACCTTGTATTATCTTCACGCAACCCATTAGCAACCCAATGGTATATGTTAATTCTTCAAGGTATTGTATTTGCAGGTATTTACTATGTGTTATTCCGTGCTGTTATCAAAGCCTTTGATTTAAAAACACCAGGACGTGATAATGAAAAAGATGATGCAACAGTTTCAACTTCAAGCGAACCGCAAATTAGTGCAGAGGCTAAAGTTGCTCGTGCGAAGAGCTTTGTTGCAGCCTTAGGTGGACAAGCAAATATTAAAGAAATTGATGCTTGTATTACTCGCTTACGTTTAATTCTCGTTGATCGTAATAAGATTGATGAAAATAAATTGAAAGCATTAGGTTCAAAAGGCAATATCAAATTAGGTGACAATGCATTACAAGTGATTCTTGGACCAGAAGCTGAAATGGTTGCCGATGAGATGAAAAAACTTTAATAATTGATGAATATGATCAGATAAGCCCCATTATTATGGGGCTTAATTTTGCCTTAAAGTGCTAAACGTAAAATTTCTTCTGCTGCAGCATTATCGATATTTTTGTGTTCACCGATATTTTCACTACGATGTTCAGCAAGTTTCTTCAATACCGTTGGGAATTGGCTATCATCAATACCATAAGCAGATAGGCGAGTTGGCGTACCCATTTGTTCAAAGAATGCACGGGTTTTTTCAATCGCAATTTTTACGCCTTCAGTTTCATCACTACCTTGATAACCCCAAACACGTTGAGCAAATTGGATTAATTTTGCTTTTTTGAATTCACGTTGATGCCACATAATCGCAGGTACAACAATCGCTAAGGTTTGCCCATGATCTAAGCCATATTGTGCAGTAAGTTCATGTCCGATAGCGTGCGATGCCCAGTCTTGTGGTACGCCAACGCCTAAAATACCATTCAATGCCATTGTTGCTGCCCACATAATATTAGCTCGCACATCATAATTTTCTGGTTCTACTAAGGCTTTTGGGCCTTCTTCAATTAATGTTGAGAAAACGCCTTCTGCAAAGCGATCCTGAATTTTCGCATTAACAGGATAAGTCATATATTGTTCAAAAGTATGTACGAACGCATCAACAACACCATTTGCTGTTTGTTTTGCTGGTAATGAATACGTTGTTGTTGGATCGAGAACGGAAAATTGTGGTTTAACGAGCAGTGAGAAGAAACCAAGTTTATCTTGCGTTTCTTTACGACTAACCACTGCGTTGCCGTTCATTTCTGATCCAGTTGCAGGTAAAGTTAAAATTGCCCCGATTGGTAATGCACTTTTTATCACTTGCCCGTGGCTTTTTACAATTTCCCATTCATCACCAATGTGATTAATGGCTGCTGCAATAAATTTCGTACCGTCTAAGACAGAACCGCCACCGACAGCCAGTAAGAAAGTAACTTTTTCTTTGCGAGCTAATTCCACAGCTTGCATCAAGGTATTGAATTGTGGGTTAGGTTCAATGCCAGAAAACTCTATAATTTCAAAATCTTTTAAGGCAGTAATAACCTGATCATACACACCATTTTTCTTGATACTTCCCCCACCATAAGTCATTAAAATTTTTGCCCCAGTAGGGATTTGTTGTTTGATAGCGGCAATTTGACCTTTACCAAATAACACTTTTGTTGGTAGATGAAGAGTAAAATTTTCCATAAAGACACTCCTTTTTTGATAATAAAAAATGCTTTCCAAACAGCGGAAAGCATCGAAAACTGTTCGTTATAAAAATTATTTTCTTACTGCAATTGCTTCAATCTCAATGCCGACATCTTTTGGTAAACGAGCCACTTCTACGCAAGAACGAGCAGGAAATGTTGGATGATTGTTCTCTTTGAAGAAACGTTCATATTCCGCATTTACCGTTGCGAATTGATTAAGATCTTTAACAAATACAGTTGTTTTAACAATATCTGCTACTTTTAAACCAGCTTGTTCTACAATCGCTTTGATATTTTCTAAGGATTGGCGAGTTTGCACCACAATATCACTTGGAATTTCACCTGTTGCTGGATTAACTGGGATTTGTCCAGAAGTAAGCACTAAATTTCCTAAATCGACAGCTTGAACATAAGGTCCGATTGCGGCCGGTGCTTTTTCTGTATGAATAATTTTAGTCATAGTTATTCCTTTTTTAGATTGAAAAATAGTTATGTTATGAATTTAAGCCAAGGTGGCAACCATCACCGCTTTGATGGTGTGCATACGATTTTCTGCTTCGTCAAAAACAATAGAGGCTGGTGATTCAAATACCTCATCTGTAACCTCTAATCCTTTTAAGCCATATTTAGCGGCAATTTCCTTACCAACGGTGGTGTGTTCATCGTGGAAAGATGGCAAACAGTGCATAAATTTCACATTTGGATTACCTGTTAATGCCATTAACTCAGTATTGACTTGATAAGGTTTCATTAGCTCGATACGTTCCGCCCAAGCACTTTCTGGTTCACCCATTGAAACCCAAATATCGGTATAAATAAAATCTACATCTTTCACGCCAGCCGCAATATCTTCGGTGCAGGTAATTTTTGCCCCTGTCTGTTTGGCAATATCAGCGACCTCATCTAATAATTTTTGTTCTGGGAAGAATTGTTTTGGCGCGACTAAACGTAAATCTAAGCCCATTAATGCGGCACCTTCAACAAAAGAGTTCCCCATATTGTTGCGGGCATCACCTAAGTAAGCCATTTTCATTTGATCTAAGCGCTTGCCTTTACCATGCTCCAACATAGTTAAAAAGTCAGCTAAAATTTGTGTTGGATGGAATTCATCAGTTAACCCATTCCATACTGGTACACCAGAGTATTGAGCTAGCGTTTCGACCAGCTCTTGTCCATAACCACGATATTGAATCGCATCATACATTCTGCCTAAGACACGAGCGGTATCTTTCATACTCTCTTTATGCCCAATTTGTGAACCACTTGGTCCAATATATGAAACATTTGCACCTTGATCAAAAGCACTGACTTCAAATGCACAACGAGTACGAGTTGAGGTTTTTTCAAAAATTAAGGCAATATTTTTCCCTTTTAAGCGAGGTTGTTCTGTGCCAGCATATTTGGCTTTTTTTAGTTCAGCGGATAAATCAAGCAAAAACTGAATTTCTTGCGGGGTAAAATCTAATAAGCGTAAGAAATGACGTTGGCGTAAATTTACTGGCATAAGAACTCCCTATGTATTTGTTATTTATGATTGCTGTATTTGTTTTAACTGATATAACGCAGCAAGAGCTTGTTTTGGCGTTAAGTCATCAGGATCTAAACTAGCCAATTTTTGCAGAATGGCGTTTGTTCGTAAATCTGTTTCTGGTTCAGATGAAAAATCCAATTCTGGTTGTTGATTGGTTTGTGAATATTGCTGCGATAAGGTTTCTAGTTGTTTCAGTTTTTGTTTAGCTAGCTGGATAACTGGGCGAGGAACGCCAGCTAATTGTGCTACTGCTAAACCATAACTTTTGCTTGCTGCACCATCTTGAACGGCGTGCATAAATGCAATCGTATCACCATGTTCTTTGGCGTCAAGATGAATATTCATACAGCCTGATAATTGTGCTGGCAGTGCAGTTAATTCAAAATAATGGGTGGCAAATAGCGTTAATGAACCTAATTCTGTTGCTAGCCATTCAGCACAAGCCCAAGCTAAGGATAGCCCATCGTAAGTTGATGTGCCTCGTCCAATTTCATCAATTAATACTAAACTATTGGCAGTTGCCTGATGCAGAATATTTGCCATTTCACTCATTTCGACCATAAAGGTAGAACGTCCTGAAGCTAAGTCATCAGATGCACCAATACGGGTGAAAATACGGTCGATAGGACCAATTACAGCAGAATCAGCAGGAACAAAACTGCCGATATAGGCCATTAAGGTAATTAACGCCGTTTGGCGCATATAAGTGCTTTTACCACCCATATTTGGCCCAGTAATAATCAATAAATGGCGTTGTTGGTTGAGTTGTAATGGGTTAGCGATAAAAGGTTGCTGCAATACGGTTTCCACCACAGGATGACGACCGCCTTGAATATTAATCTCGATTTTATGACTAAAAGTTGGTGCAACATAATTTAAGGTTTCGGCACGTTCAGCAAGGTTCGCTAATACATCTAATTCCGCTAAGGCTAAACTGGTTTGTTGTAAATCGGCTAGATGAGGCAATAGTATTTCGAATAACTCTTCATAAAGCTGTTTTTCTAAAGCAAGTGCTGCACCTTGTGCTTTTAAGACTTTATCTTCATGATTTTTTAATTCTGGAATGATAAAACGTTCTGCATTTTTTAACGTTTGGCGACGAGTATAATGTGCAGGCGCTTTATCCGCTTGACCTCGACTGATTTGAATGTAGTAACCATGTACAGCATTAAAACCGATTTTTAGTGAATCAATGCCTGTTGCTTGGCGTTCTCTTGCCTCAAGATTTTCAAGAAATTGTGTCGCACCAGTTGCTAAATCTCGCCATTCATCTAATTCTGCATTATAACCAGGGGCAATCACACCGCCATCACGAATCAGCAATGGTGGTATTTCAATAATAGCTCGATTAAGTAGTTGGTATAATTCCGTAAAATCTTTTATTTGCGATAGTAATAAAGCAAATTGTCCCTGGTTTTGTTGTTTTAGTAGAGCAATGATTTCGGGAATTTGTGCTAAGCCATGACGTAATCGCGTTAGATCGCGTGGTCTAGCTGAACGCAATGCGACTCGCGCAAGAATCCGTTCCATATCACCAAGTTGTTGGAGTAAGGGCTTAAGTTCACTATATACATCAGTATCTAATAATCGCTTAACCGCATTTTGGCGTTTTAATAATTTTTCACTTTGGCGTAAAGGCTGATGAATCCAACGTTTTAATAAACGACTTCCCATTGGTGTATTACAGTGATCAAGAATCGCAGCGAGTGTGTTTTCAGTACCGCCAGATAAATTTTGTGTGAGTTCTAAATTACGTCGAGAGGCGACATCAATAATAATGAAATCACTTTCTTGTGCTAATGAAATCGAATTGATATGTGGCAAAGCAGTTCGCTGAGTTTCTTTTGCATATTGCAACAAGCAACCAGCAGCACAAAGTGCGACTAATGCTTTTTCTACACCAAAGCCTTTTAGATCTTGAGTACCAAATTGTTTATTAAGAAGTTTTATTGCAGTAACTAATTCAAATTCCCAAACTGGACGGCGGCGTAAGCCTTTGTGTTGTTCAATTAACGACATAAAGGCGAAATCTTCAGGGTATAAAATTTCTACTGGCAATAAACGTTGTAATTCGGCAGTAATACTGGTTTCATCATGATGTTCGCTGATTTGAAAACGACCAGAACTCATATCTAATGTGGCTAGTGCAAAAGTTTTCTTTTCATAATAGATACAAGCAATTAAGTTATCTTGGCGTTCTGGTAATAATGCTTCATCGCTGACGGTACCAGGAGTAACGATACGGACGATTTGTCTTTCAACAGGGCCTTTTGTAGTAGCAGGATCGCCAATTTGTTCACAAATGGCAACGGATTCCCCTAATTGCACAAGTTTTGCTAAATAGCCTTCAACTGCATGATAAGGCACGCCTGCCATTGGAATAGGTTCACCAGCAGAACGACCACGTTTAGTCAGAGATATATCTAATAATGCAGAAGCACGTTTAGCATCTTCAAAAAATAATTCATAAAAATCCCCCATACGATAAAACAGCAAAATATTTGGATATTCTGCTTTTATTTGGAGATATTGCTGCATCATTGGGGTATAAGAAGAGAGATCGCTATCTTGAGTTATCATAATGTATCCTTGCTTGAGTGCGACCGATAGTATAAAAGATGATGATAGAAATCGAAAGTTACCAAGAGGAGGATTAACTAAATTAGTTGTAGATTATTAAATCTTGATCTGAATTTGGAAACGAGATCGCAAAATTTTATCTATGCAGAATAAAGTACTTGATACTGTATAATTATACAGTATAATAGCCACCGATAATTCCCCTATAAATCATAACAAAGGCAATGAAAATGAAAGATTTTGGAATGAATGAAGAAAAAGAGAAAGCATTGGCTGCAGCATTAGGTCAAATTGAAAAACAATTTGGTAAAGGTTCTATTATGCGTCTTGGTGATACACAGACGCTAGATGTTGAAGCAATTTCAACAGGTTCTTTAGGATTAGATGTCGCATTGGGAATCGGTGGTTTACCAATGGGACGTATTGTGGAGATTTTTGGGCCAGAGTCTTCAGGTAAAACAACATTAACCTTATCGGTCATTGCTCAAGCACAAAAACAAGGTAAGACTTGTGCATTTATTGATGCAGAACACGCATTAGATCCAATTTATGCTTCTAAATTAGGTGTAGATGTTCAGTCATTATTGGTGTCACAACCAGATCATGGTGAGCAAGCATTAGAAATTTGTGATGCGTTGGTGCGTTCTGGTGCAGTAGATGTGATTATTATTGACTCTGTTGCAGCATTAACGCCAAAAGCAGAAATTGAAGGTGATATGGGTGATTCTCATATGGGATTACAAGCCCGTTTGATGTCACAGGCATTGCGTAAATTGACAGGACATATTAAATCAGCAAACTGTTTAGTTGTTTTCATTAACCAAATTCGTATGAAGATTGGAGTAATGTTTGGAAATCCAGAAACAACAACAGGTGGTAATGCATTAAAATTCTATGCGTCTGTACGTTTAGATATTCGCCGTACTGGTTCAATTACGGATGGTGATGAGGTTATTGGTAGTGAAACCCGTGTGAAGGTTGTTAAAAATAAAGTTGCTGCACCTTTCAGACAAGCAGAATTCCAAATTCTTTATGGCGAAGGAATTTCAAAAACGGGTGAATTAATTGAGTTAGGTGTGAAACATAAATTAGTGAATAAATCTGGAGCATGGTACTCAATTAATGATGAAAAAATTGGTCAAGGTCGTACAAATGCAATGAAATGGTTAGCAGAACATCCAGAAGTTGCAAACGAGTTAGAGCGTAAATTGCGTGAAGAACTCTTATCCAATCCAGATCAGTTATTAGTGGCTGATGAAACAGATACACAAGATGATGATGCACTAGATTTTAGTGAATAAACATCTAAGTGATATAGGTCGGGTTCAAAAAATCCGACCTATATTTTTATAAGATCGATGTAAATAAAATGTCGGTCTAGTTCTTAAATCCATTATCAATCTAATTAAGAATTTTTTGCTCACAATAGATTAAAGATAATAAACCTTATTCAAGTTAATACATTTTTAAATTATGAATAATAATCTTGCACTTGCTTATGTTCTTAAACTTCTTGCTATTCGTGATTACAGTGAATATGAATTACGTTGTAAGCTGCAAGCAAAAGCATTTTCAGAACAAGAAATTGAAGATGTGATTGCAACGTGCCAAGCAAAAAATTGGCAGAGTGATTTACGTTTTTGTGAACATTTTCTTTTATCTCGTGTACAAAAAGGTTATGGCTTACAGCGAATTAAGCAAGAAATGCAGCAAAAGGGGATTCAAAATGACATCTTGCAGCATACGCTTGCACAAAATGAGATTGATTGGTTTGCATTGGCAAGACAGACACTAAGTAAGAAATTTCCACATTATGCAGCGGAAAAAGATCTGAAAAATAAGCAAAAAATGTGGCGTTATTTATATTCTCGAGGTTTTTCACAAGAAGAAATTTCAGCACTATTTAAGGAATACGATTAAGTGCGGTAAATGTTTTATTGCGACAAGGACAATTAGTTCTTAGAAAAGACGAAATGTTGTCCGTTAATTGCTGTGAATATAGTAAGGTTTCAAGAAAATTACACCCACTATAAAAGTTCTAATTTTCTTCTATTACACTTAATTTTTATTTATTTTTCGGATAGTGTAGCTTCATATCATGAAAATCTGAGAGGTAGCTCCATTCCACGTACATTGATTGTGGAGTAGAATAATTGACTTCTTGACCTAGCAAAAATGCAAAAAGGAAAAGTATGAATTTTATTGGAAAATTAATTGGTGTCATTGTTGGTTTTAAATTTGGTGGATTTTTTGGTGCAATTTTTGGTTGCATTTTAGGGCATCTTGCCGACAAAAAATTATATGAATTAGGTAATGTAGGTTCTTCATTATTTGGTCATCGGGTATCACGCCAATCATTATTTATGCAAACTACTTTTGCAGTGATGGGGCATTTAAGTAAATCCAAAGGACGTGTTACGGCAGAGGATATTGATCTTGCTAATTCGATTATGGATCGTATGCAGCTTAGTGTTGATCAGCGTAAACAGGCACAAGAGGCGTTTACTCGAGGGAAAGCAGCGGATTTCCCTATTCGTCAAGCGATTAAAGAGTTTCGTATTGGTTGTGGTGGCCGTAGTGATTTATTGCGAATGTTCCTTGAAATTCAAATTCAAGTTGCATTAAGCGATCAAGAGTTACATCCAAATGAAAAAGAGATTCTATTTATTGTGGCAGAGGAATTAGGCTACTCATCATTCCAATTTGAGCAAATGTTAGCAATGATTTATGCCGCACGCCAATTCTCACAAGGTGGAGGCTTTCACTACCAGTATCAACAATATCAACAACAAGGTTATCAACAACATTCTGGTGGTTATCAGGGGGCAAGACAAAATTCATCTGGACCAACATTGGAAGATGCTTATCGTGTATTAGGTGTCTCTGCAAGTGATGAGCGTGAGGTAGTAAAACGTGCTTATCGTAAATTAATGAATGAACATCATCCAGATAAATTAGTTGCTAAAGGATTACCTGAGGAGATGATGGAAATAGCGAAAGAAAAAGCACAACAAATTCAAGCAGCATATGATTTGATCTGTAAAGTGAAAGGTTGGAAAAAATAATGAAATTGTCATCCATTTCACCAATAGTATTAGCAATATTTATCATTGGATTGATGATTTGGTTATTTATTGAACCTTATTCACAAGATGTTTGGATTGCAGAGATGATACCTGTCATTGCTGTATTCGTGATATTGATCTTAACTTATCCTAAATTCCAATTTAGTGTATTTGCATATATTTTGATGAGTGGTTGGCTAATTATGCATACGATTGGGGCACACTATACTTTTGAACGTGTTCCTTTTGTATGGGGAAGTGAATTATTATCTGGTTGGTTAGGTGAAGGACGAAACCATTTTGACCGTGTAGCCCATTGCATCATTGGTTTTTATAGTTTCCCTATTGCTGAATTACTGGTTCGAAAAGGTTGGGCAAATGTGATTACCGCAGGCTTATTTGGTCTGTTTTCTATTATGAGCGTAGCTGCTGCTTATGAAATTATTGAGTGGCAATACGCAGTACAAGAAGGTGGTGAAGCAGGGATTGCTTTTTTAGGATCACAAGGTGATGTTTGGGATGCACAAAAAGATATGTTGGCAGATACATTAGGTGCTATTACGGCATTGATTTTATTTTATTGTTATAGACCAGATAAAAAATGCGTATAATTCTTGCTCCAATGCAGGGCGTACTTGATCCTTTTATGCGCCAACTATTAACAACGTTTAATACATATGATTTTTGTGTTTCAGAATTTGTTCGTGTTGTTAATCAATGCTTACCCAAAAAAGTTTATTATCGACTTTGTCCAGAATTACATCAACAAGGTTATACCGATAGTGGTACGCCAGTTCGTGTTCAGTTATTAGGACAATCCCCAGAATGGTTAGCAGAAAATGCGAATCTAGCGATTGAGTTAGGTTCGCATGGTATTGATTTAAATTGTGGGTGTCCGTCTAAAACTGTTAATGGGAGTTGTGGTGGAGCAAGTCTGTTAAAACAACCCGAGTTGATTTATCAGGCAACTAAAGCAATTCGTGATGCGATTGGAGTAGATGAAACGTTAAGTGTTAAAATTCGACTTGGTTGGAATGAGAAAACTTTTGCTTTGGAGATTGCCGATGCAGTGCAACAAGGTGGAGCAGATGAAATTTCAGTGCATGGGCGAACTAAAATGGAAGGTTATCGTGCTGATCGAATTGATTGGGAAAAAATTGGTGAAATTCGCCAATTTTTATCAATACCAGTGATTGCTAATGGCGAAATTTTTAGTTGGCGAGATGCACAAACGTGTTTAGCAATAACGGGGTGTGAAGATTTGATGGTTGCACGAGGTGCATTACAAATTCCAAATTTAAGTAATGTCATTAAGTACCAAGAAGAACCTATTGCTTGGTCCACGATTATTGCGATATTGGCGGATTATAGTCGAGTCGAAAACCAATGGGATAGTGGTTTTTATCATTTGGCAAGAATCAAGCAGTGGTTAAGATTTTTACTCAAATATTATGCTGAGGCCGAAGTATTATTTGAAAAAATAAAAGGTTGTACTACAACCGAAGCGTTACAAATGATGTTGGATAGAGAGAAAAATGAAATATAACTGGATTTTATTTGATGCGGATGAAACATTATTCTCATTTGACTCTTTTGCAGGGTTAAAGCAATTATTTGCCAATTATAATGTCGATTTTACCCAAGAGGATTTTATTCAATATCAACAAGTAAATAAACCATTATGGGTAGCATACCAAGATGGCAAGATTGATGCGAAAACATTGCAGGAAAGCCGTTTTTCTGAATGGGGTAAAAAGTTATCTGTTAAACCAGCAGAGTTAAATCATGGTTTTTTATTATCTATGGCAGAAGTATGTCGCCCATTAGATGGTGTAGTTGATTTATTACAACAACTTAAAGATAGAGCTAAATTGGCGATTATTACTAACGGATTTACCGCAATGCAGCAATTACGTTTACATAAAACTGGACTAAAAGACTATTTTGAATTTGTGGTGGTATCTGAAGAAATTGGCGTATCAAAACCGAATCCACAATTTTTTCATCACGCATTAGAACTTGCTAGTCCGCAAGATAGTAAACAGGTGTTAGTCGTTGGTGATACCTTAGAATCTGATATTTTAGGTGGAAATAATGTAGGTCTAGATACTTGTTGGTTAGACCATGGTAGGGAAAACCTCACTGCGATAAAACCTACTTATCAAATTACTAAAATTGCTGATTTATTACCAGTTATCACTCAAGAGTCGTAAAGATTTCTTTACGCTGTCTTTATTTCTATACAAGCACACGGTATGATAGCGCAGTGTCAACAATAGGGCAGCCCCTAAGTTCAAGTCAGAGATGTTGAATTATATTTAAGGAGATACTGGCTATGCGTTTTGCAATAGATTGTGTGGATCGGATTGGTGTCGCAAAAGAGGTATTAGATTTATTAGCAACAGAACAAATAAATCTAGAAGGAATAGAGTTAAAGAAAATTAAACAAAATGGCGTAATTTATTTGAAAATTGAGGATATAGCTCATTTTCAAACAGAATATTTAATTGATAAATTACGAGATATTGATGGTGTAAGTAATGTTTCTCTGCTGGATTTCCTTCCTTATGAACGTAAAGCAATAGAATTAAACTCTCTTTTTGAAGCATTACCGCATCCTATTTTGTCGATTGATTTTAATGGCAAAATAGAATTTGCTAATCAACCAGCTTGTAAATTATTGTTGCCATACTTACAAGAAAATAAACCTAAAGCGAAGAGTTTGCAGGATTATTTATTAGTTGATGTTTTACCGATATTGCAACAAGCGAGTTGGTATCAAACGTTTTTACAACAATCACAGCAACGTCACCTCTCAACAGCATTTTCACACAATCTTGAATTAGATGAGCAACCATGGCGACTTGATTTATTACCATTGACCTTTCAAGACTCGGTGCAAACATTGATCGGTAGTGTCGTGACATTACAATCTTTTGAAATGTTACGAATTGATCCACAAAAATTTAATGCTTACCACAGTAATACCTTTAGTGAAGTAGTTGCTAAAAGTAAAAAAATGGCAGAAGTAGTAGAACTTGCGAAAAAATTTGCGTTTTCTGATGCCCCATTATTAATTCAAGGTGAAACAGGAACGGGGAAAGAGTTTATTGCTAAGGCTTGCCACTATTTAAGCCAACGTCGTGAACAAAAATTTATTGCGGTAAATTGTGCAGGGTTACCGCCAGAAGATACTGAAGCAGAAATGTTTGGCTATCATACAAATGAGCGTAAAAGTATTGGTTTTTTTGAATATGCAAATCAAGGAACGGTGTTATTAGATAATATTGCTGAATTATCTTTGCCAATGCAGGCAAAATTATTGCGATTTTTAAATGACGGAACATTCCGCCGTGTTGGTGAAGAACAGGAGCATTATGTTAATGTGCGAGTTATTTGTACCACACAAGAACCGTTATCCACCTATGTTGAGCAAGGCAAATTACGTGAAGATTTATATCATCGTTTAAATGTACTTGCGTTAACAATTCCTCCATTGCGTGAACGACAAGAAGATATTCCAGGGTTAGTTGCACAATTTGTGCAACAAATCGCAATTCAACTTATGATTCCGCAACCACATTATGGTGAGGACTTTATTGCCTTTTTGCAAAAATATGCTTGGGGTGGAAATGTGCGTGAATTGTATAACGCCCTTTATCGTGCTTGTTCATTAGCTGAGAATGGGCAGCTTTCGATCGCAGATTTACATTTACAAGATCGTTTTATTAGTAATTTTAGTTTGGATCAATTTGAGGGAGCAACTTTAGATGAGATACTAAAACATTTTGAATCGGCAATTTTACAGAAGTTTTATGCACAGTATCCAAGTACACGAAAATTAGCCCAACATTTGGGTATTTCACATACAGCGATTGCAAATAAATTGCGTCAATATGGAATTACTAAGTAGGCTAAATTAGCTATAACAGTATGATGACAAAATATGCTAGAATAGACGGTCAAATTTTTTGATTTTTTCTGGGTAACAGCTTTTAACCCATAACTAGCGGAGGAATAAATGACGGTAGCAGCGAATAGACGTTCAATCATGACCCTTTTTTCAGATAAAAATGATATTTACAGCCATCAAGTTAAAATTGTCTTAGCCGAAAAAGGCGTAGCTTACGAAACCGAAAATATCGAACCAGGTGAAATTTCAGAAGATTTATTAGAACTCAATCCTACTGGTAGTTTACCAACATTGGTTGATCGTGAATTAGTCCTCTTTAATTCACGTATTATTATGGAATATCTTGATGAACGTTTCCCTCATCCACCATTGATGCCTGTTTATCCAGTCGCAAGAGCACAATGCCGTTTATTAATGCAACGTATTGAAAATGACTGGTATCCGCTTTTTGCTAAAGCAAAAGATGAAAATCATCCTGAAGTGGCGACAGCACGCAAACAATTAAAAGAAGAACTCTTAGCTGTTGCACCAGTGTTTTCTCAATTCAATTATTTTATGAGCGATGAATTTAGTTTGGTCGATTGCTATTTAGCACCTTTATTTTGGCAGATTCAATTATTAGGTATTGAGTTTACTGGAGCAGGTAGTAAAGCGATTAAAGGTTATATGAACCGAGTCTTTTCACGGGATAGTTTTGCAAAATCGCTTGGTAATAGTGCCGCATTAAATATTATGGATGATAAATAAGGATTTGTTATGGCAATGACAACACCGACACCAAAACGCCCATATCTGTTACGTGCTTATTTTGATTGGCTAGTGGATAATGATTTAACACCTTATCTAGTAGTCGATGCAAATTATCCTCATGTAGAAGTACCTGTTGAGTACGTGCGAGATGGGCAAATTGTGTTGAATTTGTCACCAAATGCAGTTGGAAATCTATCATTAGGTAATGAAGAAATTCGTTTTAGTGCGAGGTTTCAAGGTGTAATTCGTCATATTGTTATTCCATTGGGAGCAGCATTGGCTATTTATGCTCGAGAAAATGGTGATGGTGTGATGTTTGAACCTGAAGAGGCTTATGATGTTGAAGAATTAGATACAGAACAACCATTTGGCTTTCAGGAAATTGTCGATATTCCAACAAACTCATCTAGTAAAAACAATAAAAAAGAGAATAAAAAGGCAGAGAAAACTACAACAGAGAAAAAAACATCTCATCTGCGTATTCTTGATTAATCCTCCCTTATGCCGCATTTAATTGCGGCATTTTTTTCTTTCTCGATCTTGCTCACAATTTTCTAAGAAGGTAAGCAAAGTTTCTGCATGATTAATCTACCTTATAACGTACAAATAAAAGGGGGATGATAATGCAGAAGTATTATGCTGGGATCACATTAATTGAAGTTTTAACAGTATTATTGATTATGACGTTAGTTATGTTTGGGATGATGCCAACATGGCAACAATTTAATACGCAAATTAGACTTTATATTGAACAGTGGCGTTTACAACAATACTTATTACAAGTACAACAACGGGCTAATCATACAATGACGAATTGGAAATTACGTGCGAGTATTTCTGCGGATCGACAACGTTGGTGTTTAATTGCTCAAGAAGGTGAATCTTTGTGTGATTGTTTGTCTTTAGCAAATTGTAGTGAGACAGCTAAATTAGTCTATTATCCATATACCAAGAATATTAATTTCATTACAAAAGAATATTATCCACAGCTAATCACTTCTTTTGATAATACTCGGCATACTATGCGTAATGCTTGTTTTTTATTACAGTCAGGTTCACAACGAGTATTATTCAAATATAGTGGGGTTGGTGGAGTAAAAATAACGAATAATGATTCAACAAGTGCTTGTTTAAATTATGCGTTATAACCAACGTTTTTTTCTGACAGGAACAACATTACCTGAATTATTAATAGCGATTACGGTAGCCAGTTTTTTGCTTATTATGTTAAGTAATTGGTGCATATCAGTTTATCATTACAATGTACAACAACAGCAACGACTCCAATTACAACAAGATGTACATCAGGCATTACAATTAATGACTAAAGATATTCGACGTAGTGGATACCATTATCCCATTAAAAATAATAACTTAGCATTATTTCGTTATCAAAATCGTAGTATCAATTTAGTGTTACCTAAACAAGATTATTATCAATGTGCTCTATTTTTTTATGATTTAAATAAAGATGGTTGTATTGGTAACCGCCAAGGCAATAACGCTTGTATGCAGGGAAATCAGAATAAGAGTACAGCAATTCAAAAAGAACTGTTTGGTTATCGTTTGATGTCAGGGAATTTAGAAGTGTTGTTTATGTTTTCTGGTTCGATGAATGACAACTGTTCAATCGTTAGTTGCCAACAACATTTGCATAATCCAACTTGTAATGGCAAAGGGTGGATGAAATATTTTGATCAACATTATTATGTAGAAGATGTGGCTTTTCGTTGGTTACCTGAAAATCGTGGGATTCGTGCGGATTTAACGGTTAGTTTGCGTGATCGTCCTAACATACGCTATCAGGCACAATCATTTATTCCATTAATCAATGAGAGCTATGAATGAAATCTTATCAGCGAGGTTATATTAATTTATTAGCGATTTTGGTGTTAAGTAGTTTAAGTTTATTGCTGCTATGGTTAATGCAGGATAGCCAGTTGTCTTATCAACGTAATCTATCATTGCGTAAACATTATTTAATGGCACAAGGAGAACTATTTAAGCAATATCAACAAAATCGCTCCTCTTTGTGTCAACCAGAAATGGGAAGTAGGGCATTTAGTGAGATATTGGTTTCTCGTAATGTATATGTTCCATTACAACATTCACTAGATTGTGTGAAAGAATCGCTTTTCTTGAATCCACTTACTGCCGCACAAAATGCACCACGTAGTCGATATTTAAATCCAGATTATGCTTTTGTTGCTCATCAGGCTTATGCTGAACCCGTATATAACACCGCAAACCAACCGTTACTTTGGTTAATTGATCAGGATACAGAGTGGCAATTAAACGGCAATCTTTATGGTGTAGTGATTAGTAATGCTAAGTTAACAGTGCAGGGTAAAGGACAGATTATTGGTGCGGTAATTAGTGATCAACCTATTACCATAGCATCTACGATAAAGATACGTTTTAACCAAGCAGTAATACAAAAGATAGAACAGCAATTTTCACGTTGGCAGATAGCTGAAGGTGGTTGGCATGATTTCTAGGTTTATATATGGGCATAGCTTAATGAGCATCTTAGTTGCATTAGGATTGTTATCATTACTACTTCTGTTTGGACAAAGATGGTTGAACCAACAACAGTATCAAATGGCAAAATTATGGCAATATGCTCAAGCATTACAAATTGCAGAGAATCAACAGAGTTTACGTTTTATACAACAGCCTTGTCAGTATCAAGTTGAACAAAATGGAATAATGTTTAGGATTCGTTGTGAAGCAGAACAAATTACGGTGGAATATCCATTGGGGAACATTACGATTCAAGATTAATTTTTGAAGGTGAATACTTGGTTGGGGATGATAGCTATTATGTTCCCTACTAATGTCTGTTTGAGAGAAGAAGAATTAACTTTAGCTCTATCTTCAAATCAGTATAATGAACAGCCGAATTTGTTTAAGAGGGAAATTTAATGGCAGAAACTTTTGAAGAAATTGACGCAGTCGCAGCATGGCAATTAATCCAACAAGAACAAGCTGCTTTGGTTGATGTACGAGATATCCAACGTTTTACCTATAGTCATCCACAGAATGCTTTTCATTTAACTAATCAAAGTTATGGTCTGTTTTGTGATCGTTATGACTTTGAGCAACCAATCCTTGTAATTTGTTATCACGGCAATAGTAGTCGTAATGTTGCACAGTTTTTAGTGGAACAAGGATTTGAACGTGTATATAGCATCCGAGGTGGTTTTGATGCTTGGGTGAAAGCTGAATTACCTGTTGAATCAGGACTGATGGAATAAGAGATAATGTACATAGTACATTATCCCTTATCTTTTAACGATAGATTAAATTAACCCCTAAGGACGTTAAAAATTTCTGTTCTTGTTGTAATTCAGTTTGTAGTAATGGATTTCGAGATAAATAATCACTAGGAAAGATTAGCTGCCATTGCTGTACTGAAGGGCTAATGAGTTGAATATCGGTTAGTTCTGTGGCTTGCCGAGTTTTATTAAAAATTACTGCAAAGCGTAATAGTAAAATTAAGGCAAGTACGTCTTCATTAATATAACGATAACAATCAGGGATATCGGCCATACGAAAGCTGCCTGTATGAAAACGGGCGAGAATGGCTAATAAACGTTGTTGTTCACTATCAAATCCTGGAAGTTCAGTATTCTGTAAAATATAAGCAGAATGTTTTTGAACATTACGATGATTAATCACAATACCAACTTCATGTGTGAGTGCTGCATAAAATAGAATTTGAGTTAACTCATAGGCAAATTTCTCTTCTTGCCAAGCGGTAAACTGTTTCGCAAGCATTTGTGCAACGTGCGAAACTCGTGCAGCTTGTTCACGATCAAGGTTAAACTGTTGCGTTAGGCTATTTACTGTACGTTCACGAATATTACTAACACGAAATTTATCTTCAAAGTTATACATTACGCCTTCACGTACTGCACCATCTGAATAACGCATAGCTTTGATTTGAAATGTTTCAAATAAGGCAACTAAGATGGCTAATCCAGGAACAAAAACATCAATGCGATTATGATGTAAACCAGGTAATTGAATTTTGGTAAAATGTTCGGCTTTCAGGGTTTTCTCAACGAGTTCATTTAAGCGAGGAAGAGTAATTAGACCATCTTTATAATGTAGTGCAAGAAGGACTTCACTGACAGTTTTAATAGTGCCAGATGAACCTAACGTTGCATCCCAACCTAACTGACGATATTCCCACGCAAGATCTTCAATTTTTTCTAAAGCACACTGTTTAGCTTGTTGAAAACGCTCTACACTGAGTTTGCCATCAGTAAAAAAACGTTTGGCAAAACTCACACATCCCATATGTCGGCTTTCTGCAATCAAAGGAGTGAAATCATCGCCAATGATCATTTCTGTTGAACCGCCACCAATATCAATAACTAATTTTCTACCTTTTTCTGGTTGGGTGTGTGAAACACCAGCATAAATTAATTTAGCTTCTTGTTGTCCAGAAATGATATTAATTTTATAAGGAAAAACGCGAGCGGCTTGGCGAAGAAATTCATCGCTATTTACGGCACGGCGTAAAGTATAAGTACCGATAACTTGAACATTTTCCGCAGGAAATCCTTGTAAACGTTCAGAGAATAAGGCAAGACATGCCACACCACGATCAATCGCTGTTTGGCTCAAAATTTGGTCTTTATCTAACCCTTCAGCTAATTGGACTTTTTGTTTAAGTCTAGAAAGAATTTGGATTGATCCATTGACAATGCGAGCAACAATCATATGGAAACTGTTTGATCCGAGGTCTACGACAGCGATTTCTTTCATAATAATTTACCTGTGTACTTAGTGTTCAAATTGATATAGAAGATCAACAGCTTGTGATGTTCCAGATACTGATTGTAAATATAATTTTGGTAATAAGCGATAACGTAATGTTAATTCTGCTAATGGTTCGAACAATCCTACACCATATTTCACCTGTAAGCGTGGTGTTAAATAACCACTTACAACAACTTGTGATTGGTCTCCTAAACCTTGGGTCTCAAGATTTAAACTTTTTATCCCAAAGGTTTCACCAATTTGGCCTACCATTTTCCCAGTTTTAGAGAGACTCATACTAATTAAAGCAGCACCTAAAGAAGCACCAGAACCAGAATTCTCCGAGGATAATGCTCGACCGGTTAGGAGATAAGATAAAGCATTATCTTGTGACATTGATGGTTCAGAGAATACTTGAATGGTTGGTGATTCAGCTAAACCAGAAACACGAATGCCTGCTGTTACTGTATTAGTTTCCATCGCATTTGGATTCCGAATAGCTTCAATATTTAAGGTTGGTTGTGATGGCAAACCAGAAAAAATAATTTCACCTTTACGGATTAATAAATCTTGTCCAAATGAGGCATATCGACCATTTAATAAATGAATTTGTCCAAATAGACCAAGTTGATTATCTTGCTGACGGACATTTAACACACCTTCTAACTGACTTTTTAAACCGTAAGCACTCACTCTCACTCGTTGTCCGAGATTAATCATAATATCAGTTGATAAGACAGTTCCTGTTTTTTCACTGAATTTATCTAGTTTCTGTTTAGTAGAGAGTTTTGGTTTTTGTTCTAAAATAACTTCATCAGAACTCACACCAATCGCACTTTCTGGTAATTGTTCAATTTCAATATTGGCAAACGGAACATCTACTTTCCCTTCAATATTGAGATGATTTGGTTGAGCGTGTAAATGAATATCTGGCACAATCGTGAGTTTTGCTAAATCAGGAATGGTCAATGAGAATTTATCTGAGGTGGCGGATAGGTTTGCGTACCAATTATTTAATACTCGCCAATCACTATCTCCTTTTAAGCGCAGTGTTCCATCTTGCGTCACAATTTCACCATTTAATGTGGAACGATTGCCATTAAAAACTAAATTAGCAAAACCATCTGTAATATTAAATGGCAACGCTGGCATTGAACTGGTTAATTGAGTTAATGACAACTTACCATGTAATTGCGGTGTTGTGAGATTCCCTGAAAGGGAGAGATTGGCGTTAAGATTGCCATCTACATTATCTCCAGGATTAAGTAGTTGCTTGATTAATGATAGTTTTAAATTCTCTGCTTGTAGAGTGCCACCAAGTGTTGGTGTGCCTACAATATCATTTAATGTCAAATTGCTATTGAGAGAACCATTATCACGAATAGTAATTTCACTCTTAGCAGTTAATTTATTGTCTTTAATTTTGCTTTCTAAAGACAGTTTATTTAACTCTAAATTAAATTGATGATAGTCGATTTTTTGTGTGAATAAAAAATGTGAACTCTCTAAATTTAGGGTTAAATCAAATGGTTTATCTTGATACCAGTTGACCTCTCCATCTAAATTAAATTGTGAATTTAGCTTAGTGTTATCAGTTAGAAATTGTTTTAGAAAATCGAGATTTGCTTTTTCTAATTTAAATGGAATATGCCCGTTATGACCAACGACAAGTTGTTGCGGGAAGCAAAGTGGCAAGCTAGTATGTTGCCAACAATGTGCAGAAATTTTTGCTTGTTGATCAATATTTTGATAATCAATTTTAATCACTTTATTGGCATTAAATTTTCCAATTAAAGTATCTAATTGAGTATTGTCTAACTCTCCTGACCAGATTTGGTTGGTACGATCAAAATGTCCTGTTAAATTAAAATTAAGGGCTGCTGGTTTTCCTTGTGAACGAAGTGATAAGGAATGTTGTTTTTCATCGCCTTTGGCTATGAGGTCTAGTTGAGCAATTTGTACATTTTCGCCATATTTAAGTTGATTTAAAGCTAAGTTGAGATGTCCTCGTATATTTTGCTGATCACTTTGTACTTTGCCATTTAACACGAGTTTTTGTAGGAGTAAGTCAGCAAGTTTGAGATGAGGAATAGTTAAATCAAGATCTAACTCTGGTTGCTGAATATCACCAGTAATTTGTGCTGTACCTTTAGCAGAGATATCTAAACCTTTATAAAGTCCAGCAAGGTTTGGTGCATCAACAGTTAAATTGAATAAAGATTCTTTACCGAGCTTGCCATAGAAAGCCAGATGATTGTCACCATAGTGAAAATCAAATAGTTGGCTGGTTAATAGTGTTGTGTTATTGAGCACAAGATCGCCTTTAATAGTAATAGGTTTATTATCAGCACTTCCATTCAGATCAATGAGTGGAATATCCACTTGCCAACCTTCTGCATTGACTGCTCCTGAGGAGGCTAGTTTACCTGATAATGTAGCTAACCAATCAACACTATGAAAATAACGGTAAACATTTAAATGTTGTAAATTAAGCCGACTGTCCCATGTTACTCCATTACGCCAAGAAACATTACCTTGTAAATCAACATTGCCATTTAGACCAGCTAATGCTGCTTGTTGAATGATAAAGTGGTCAATAGATCCTACGCCTTTTAAATCAAGATCTACTGTTGGTGAATGCATACCTTCAACATTCCCTTGTAAGTTTGCTTGATAATCTAATAAATTTCCTGTGATAGCTAAGTTAGTTTTCACTAAACGGATTTGATCTGTCGCTGGATTAGCTTCTTTTGCTAAATAGAGCGGATATTTTGCTTGCTGGATCGCTAAATTTAGCATTAATGGTAATTTTGGTTCAGCAAGTGCAACTTGAGCAGTTAATTTAGCATCAGCAAGACCTGTAATGGCTATGTCTGTTGTTAATTGTTGGTATAAATTACCTTGTGCTTTTAAGCTAAATTGGCTTTCTGGTAGCGTGATAGCTGCCTCTTTTTGTTGTGTGTTTTCGCGTTGTTGATGTAATTTTCCATTAAGGGTGAGTTGTAAAGGATAATGGTCAACTTGTTGTAATTCACCTTGAGCTGATAAATCTAATACATTACTGACTAACGTTAATTTATTAAGTGTAATGTTGGTTTGATCTGCGTTGGCCTGTAATGCCAAAGTTGGCATTTTAATTTCAGAAAGAATATCGCCTTTCGCAGAGCGTTTTTGATATAACCAATTTTTAGCTGTTAAATCATCAATACGTATCGTTAATGGCAATTTAAATGCAGAATCTGCGTTTAGTAATGGCTTTTGTAATTGTTGTTTTAGTGCATCCCAATCAGTTGGAGAGGTTGTATTCTGCTGTTTGAGTTCTGATTCGGTGGTTAATGGTAATTCACTAGTCGTATTTATCGTTTCTATTATCTGTAAACCATTAATAGCGGTTGGTAATAAATTAAATTGAAGATCTGTTGTAGCAAGTAAACCAGTTGAAAAATGTTCAAGCAGAATTTGTTGATTATCTAATTTAAGATCTAATTGATTGATATTAAGCTGTTTTAGATCGATATTTACTGGCATCATTAAACCAGAACTGCTGTTATCTTGTTGATCTTTTGCTGAGAATTGACTGGTATCAATGGCAATTTTAGGTTCAGTAATATCGAGTTGATTAATACAAATATTAGCTTGCCATAAGCAATTCGTATCTAGCTTCAATAAAAGGTGAGCAACCTTAACATCAACACCAGTAGTTCGATAACTGACATTATCAAGTTGTAAGCCTTGTTGTAAATCACCACTAATTTCTCCAATAGTTAAATCATTTAATTGTTGATCTACAAAGGTTAATAATTTTTGTTGGGCATTTTGATTATTTAATAGGGTAATAAGAGCAATAACAATAAATAAACATAAAACCAAAAGGCTAATGATTACCCATTTGAAAATTTGACGAACTTTGCTTCTTTTAGGTGTTGGCAAAGTGGTTGAGGTGTCAGTTGTTGTCGTTGATTGTTGTTGTTTCACAGTTCTGATCCTATTCCGATATAAAATTCAACATTTTTACTGTTATCTTTATCGTTAATTGGTGTGGCAATATCAAACTTTACTGCACCAATAGGTGAATTCCAGCGTACACCAATTCCTGCTCCTTTACGTAATTCACTGAATGAAAAACGATTGCCAGCAAAGCCAGTATCGTAAAAAATGGCACCCCACCATTTTGGGTGTACTTGGTATTGATATTCGATACTAGATGTAAACAAGCGATTTCCACCAACTAATTTATTATCCGCATCGCGAGGAGAGATTTTGTGATAACCATACCCACGAACACTACGATCACCCCCAGCGAAGAAGCGTAATGCAGGCGGAATTTTGCTGAAATCTTTGGTTGAAAGATAGCCAATTTCAGCACGGACTAAAAAACGATGATTTTCGTGATAAGTTCTAATCCAAGAAGTTGATGCAATCGCAGAATAGAAGTTAACATCTGATGCAAACAGCTTATTTCCCCAGTTGACGGTAATTTTTTGAGCATCACCCCAATAAGGAAAAAGACCTCCACGAATCCGAGTGCGGTTAAAACCTGCGGTTGGATAGATTAATAAGGTACGATTAGAAATCCCAGCTTGGGTAAAATTGTCGTATCTTGCTCTTACCCCGAATGAATTTTGCCAACCAGTTTCACGATTCCAATAACGAAGAATTGCTAAGGTTAAACCAGACGTTTCGGTATCGTTCTTGTTTTCCTCTTCATAACCAGTAGAAATCTCATAATAGTAATTCAGAGGATTTTTTAATAATGGCATTTTATATGTGGCTTCAATCGTTTTTTTCGGTGCAGAAATATAGAAGTTAGATGAAAAACTGTGTCCACGACTATTAATCCATGGCTTATTCCACCCAAACTGTAAACGAGGACCAATATCCGTACCGTAACCGATCCCGATTTCATAGCTGTTTTTCAATCTAGGTTGAACTAGAACCTCTAAATCTACTTGTTTGGTTTGTTTATTAACATTAGGTTGTACTAATACTGATTTAAACCAATTACTCGCAGAGAGATCGGTACTCAGTTCGGAAAGATCATTAATAAAATAAGGGTCACCTTTATGAATACTCAAAATATTGCGTAAATAAGCATCTTGAATTTGTGAGCCTTTAAAACTGATATCACCATAGTGATAACGTTTGCCACTATCAAATTCTAATTGCCAATAGGCTTCGTATGCAGAAGGAATAATGGCTAAACGATGAGTTAGAAATTGTGAATCAAAATAACCTTTTGCTAAGGCTGTTTTTTCTAATTGCGCTTTATAATCATCATAAATACTATGATCCAAGATACTGCCTGCTTTCGGTAATTGTTTTTTCAGTGCTAAAAAATTTTCATCTTGCGCAGCATCACCCATAATTTTTACTTGTGCTTCTGCAATTTTGACTGGTTTATCTAAGGTAACATTAGCAATTAAAAGATCTTTCTCTTTGTTAGGTTGAGGCACAAACTGGTAATCAATTTGACTATTATAATAACCGACAGCCCGCAAGGCTTCGTCAATCGCTTTGCTAGCTAAATAATGGTAACGATCTGAATCTTCTACTGGCGTATCTTTAAGTGTTGAAAGGTGAACGGTTACGTTATTATAGGCTTTCTTATTATCGATACCTTTCACTTGTAATTCGATAGTTCTATCAGCCATTGCATTGGTGAAAATGCACAGCCCAACAAGGGGAAGATAAAAGGATTTATTCCACTGCATTTTACTAATCCTTTGTAATGTCTAAATTATATATTTACGTTAATGCTTGCCAACGTTAACAATATCAGGTTGATTTTTCAAGGATCTAGATAAAATTTACTGCGGAATTCCGCGTAAATTTTCTTGAAATTGAAAGGGCGGTTTAGATGTTGGTGCAGGGAGATCACTAAACCATAAAATAAATGGTTGAATAAGTTCAGGGGAATGATGCCAAAGCTGACTAATTCTCGTTAATTGAATGTCGGGAGGTAGTTGTGCAAGTTGTTGTTTTAGTACAGCGACAGTATTTTTACGAGGATGTCCAATCACTATTGCAGTCCCATGTTTGCGTGCATAATGAATTGCACTTTGAAATTGCGCTAATACACTACTGTATTCATTGTTATCATCGAGGAAGATATTTCGTTCTAAAATATTGACCCCATACAGTTTGCCTATTTTACTGACAACACTGCTACCAATCGTTTTACTATCTAAGAAAGATAATCCTCGTTGAGCAAGTTGTTGCATTAATGCAGACATTAAAGCGGTATCAGAGGTTGCTGCACTACCCATATGATTATTCATTCCAATAGCATTCGGGACAATTTGCTGAGCCAGTTCAACTCGATGAGCTACTTGAGCAGTCGATAAACCTAACACTAGTCCATTTTCCTCTAGCTTAATATTACCTTTTGGCTGCATTGGCATATGAATTAATGTATCACGTCCTTGCTGTTGTGCTTGTTTGGCTCGGACTTTAGCATGAGGTGCAGACGGAATAATGGCAACATTGACGGCTAATGGTAAAGCGTAAATTTCATTGTCTTCATGGGTACGGTAACCAATATCATCAATCACAATGGCTAATTTAGCGGCATTAGCGATTGAGAGAAAAGATAATAACAAAAGTGTTATTAGGTAACGTATCCAATATTTCATAATTTTCCTAATCTTATTTTAGCCAACGGGCTGGATTGACAGGTGTTCCTTGACGACGAATTTCAAAGTAAAGTGCGGAATGGCGAGAATCTTCGCTTTGTCCTACTTGTGCAATGGTTTCACCAGCACGGACAACATCACCATTACTTACATTAAGTGAGCTGTTATAACCGTAAATACTCATATCACCTTTACCATGATCAATGACAATAACTAAACCATAACCTTGCAGGCGATTTGCTAAAATGACTTTCCCTGGCGCAATAGCACGCACGCTCGCACCTCGATTAGCTTGAATAACAATACCTTTCCAACGAATTTCGCCCATCTGAATCGAACCAAAACGATTGCTAATTTTTCCTGCTACTGGCATAGCATATTGACGTTTAGCAGATCCTAATCCATTGCCTCGGCCAACAAGTTGTTGTTCTTTTTCAGTTGGTTGATAGTCTTGATGTTTTTCTTCTGCTTGTTTTTGTTTCTGTTTTAAATTGGCTAATTCTTGTTGTTCTCTTTCTTTGGCTGCTCGTTCTGCAGCAAGAATTTCTTGGCGGAGTCTATTTTCATTCTCTTTTAAGCGAGCTAACTTATCCTGATTAACGGCAATACTTTGATTCAATTTACTTAATGTAGATTGATGTTCATTTTTTACTTGTTGTAATGAACGTTGTTGTTTTTGTTGTTCAGAGATTTGTTGCTGTTGTTGCTGTTGTTGTTCTTTAACTAACTGTTGTTGCTGTTTTAACTGCTGCTGTGTCTGTTTAAGCTCTTGAATCAGTTTAATTTTTTGCTGATTAAAATACTTATAGTAAGTATTCATTCGATCACTATTGCGGGCATCTTCTGAAAATACTTTTTCTAGATCATGTTGTTGTAAATTCTGACGATATGCCGAATCCAATAAGCGTTCTAATTGCTTTTTTTGTTCTTTTTCTTGTTGTTGTAACTGGCGGATTTGTTTTTGTGCAGCTTGAATATTTTTAGTCAAATTTTTTAATTCAGCTTGGCTCTGTTTTAATTGATCACTGATATGCTCAATCTTTTGTTCTTGTTGTTTTAATTGTGTCTGTAACTGGCTTTTTTCCTGTTGTTGTTGTGCCAGTTTTTGTTCTTGTTGTTTAATTTGTTGTTGAATATTTTGTAGATCGTTTGCTGCGTAAGTCGCAGTAGCAAAACTTACGAAAATAAGCGTATTTCGTAACAAAACAACAGGGTTATGCCAGATAAATCCAAAGTTAATCATAACGAATAAAACGATCTCGTAATAAAAATAGGACAAACAGCCATTATTTTAGAGTTTTTTTTGCTAAAGATCAGCAATTCCAACAAAAGCAGATGAGCTCTATTTTAAAAAGCATCATTTTTTGTTATAAATGGCGCAGTTTTTTGATCTAATTTTTAGGAGAGTAATTATGCAATTAGTATTTATTCGTCACGGATTAAGTGAATGGAACGCGTTAAACCTTTTCACTGGCTGGCGTGATGTCAACCTAAGTGAAAAAGGGGTAGAAGAAGCAAAAGCAGCAGGCCGTAAATTAAAAGAAGCTGGTTTTGAATTTGATATCGCTTTCACTTCTGTATTAACTCGTGCGATTAAAACTTGTAACCTTGTATTAGAAGAATCAAATCAATTATGGGTACCGCAAATTAAAACTTGGCGTTTAAATGAGCGTCACTATGGTGGCTTGCAAGGCTTAAATAAAAAAGAAGCAGCAGAACAACACGGTGATGAACAAGTTCATATTTGGCGTCGTTCATACGATGTATTACCACCAGCGTTAGCTAAAGATGATCCAAACTCTGCACATAACGATCGTCGTTATAAACATTTACCTGCAGATGTTGTACCAGATTGTGAAAACTTAAAAGTAACTTTAGATCGTGTATTGCCATTCTGGGAAGATCAAATTGCACCAGCACTTTTATCAGGTAAACGTGTATTAGTTGCTGCTCACGGTAACTCACTTCGTGCATTAGCAAAACACATTGAAGGCATTTCAGATGAAGGCATTATGGATCTTGAAATTCCAACTGGTCAACCATTAGTTTATGAACTAAGCGATGACCTTAAAGTAGTGAAAAAATACTACCTTTAATGCTTAATTGAAAAAGTAAGGCACTTTTCTGTTATTCCAGAAAGGTGCTTTCTTTTTATTGTAATTTTATTTCTCAAGCGACTTTTATGAGTGTAATCCTAATAATGAATAAAATGGGCTGAACGATATTAAGAAAAATAAAGGTTTCGATTGTTTAGTTCTAGTGAGAAAGGTTATACTTATCCGACTTTTGACTAGCATTTAAGAAGAGATTAAATAAATGGAAGAATTTATGCCAAAAGCTATCGCATTCGCTTCACAACATACTGTGATGGTCGTTGCGTGGGTAGTTGTATTTTTTGGAACAGTTTATGTATTTTTTAAAAGTATGCTTCCTGGTCCAAAAGAAATTGACCAAGCGACTTTAACTCAATTAATTAATAAACAAAATGGCATTATTATTGATTTACGCAGTACAGAAGAGTTTACTCGTGGTCATATTGCAGGCAGTCAAAATATTTTGCCAAATGATATTAAACAAAAAAATATTGGCAAAATCGCCAAACATACAGAATCACCAGTAGTGGTAGTGTGTCGTTCAGGTTTAACGGCGCGTACCTCAGCTGCACAACTTTATAAACAAGGATTTAAGCAAGTATTTACCTTAAAAGATGGGGTTGAAGGCTGGAAAGCAGCAAATCTCCCACTTGTTAAAGATCATTAAGACACTAAAGAAGGAAACTAACTATGGCAGATGAAAACAAACCAGTGGACGAACAACAACCAGCAACAGAAGAGCAACAAGCTCAACCAGTACTTCAAATCCAACGTATTTATGTGAAAGATATTTCGTTTGAAGCACCAAATTTACCACATTTATTCCAACAAGAATGGAAACCAGTTTTAAATTTTGATCTTGATACTGAAACAACGGCATTAGCAGATGGGCTTTATGAAGTCGTATTACACGTTTCAGTAGAAACAAAACTAGAAGAGAGTGATACTGTTGCATTTATTTGTGAAGTAAAACAAGCAGGTATTTTTGCAATTAGTGGTTTAGAAGAAGTGCAATTAGCACACGCCTTAACTTCACAATGCCCAAATATGTTATTCCCATATGTGCGTGAATTAGTGGCGAATTTAGTAAACCGCGGTACATTCCCAGCATTAAATCTTGCACCAGTTAATTTTGATGCACTCTTTATCGAATATTTACAACGTCAACAACAAGCAGAGCAAGCTGCACAAGAAGAAGCACCTGCGACAGTAAATTAATTTTGTCTATATTTAAAAAAGCGTGTAGTTATATTCATAGACTCACGCTTTTTTAATCTTATTAGGCTATGTTCAAGCTAGACAATGACCTCATTACCAAATCTACATCTTTATTTTCCAATTCTTGAATAATATGCAAATAAGTTTTTTGGGTGGTAGTAATGCTAGCATGCCCTAAACGTCGAGCTACACTTGCAATAGAGACACCAGCAAAAAGTAATAATGAAGCGTGTGTATGGCGCAAGCCATGAACTGTAATTGTTGGTAGATTCCCTTGTTTACAATGTCTTTCGATTAAATCATTAATTGTTGAATTATAGACTTTTTGCCCCTCACGTAAAAAAATAGGTTGATTTTCAGGTTTGTTTTTAATTAATTGAGAAAATTGAATAATGGTTTGCCAGTCTAACTGTATTTTCCGATTAGATGATCTATTTTTTGTTGGTAGAAAACCTCCTTCACCTTTATAATCCCAAGTCTTATTAATAGTGAGCGTTTGTCTTGCAAAATCAAAATCTCTTGGCGTAATTGCTAAGGCTTCTGAAAAGCGTAATCCTGTTTTGGCAATTAATAATATTAACCAATCAAAACTAATTTGTTCATATAGATCTAATTGATAGAGTAAGGTTTGTAATTCAAATTGACTTAAATATTTGGGCTTTTTTTCTCGAGGAGTTTTACCCTTAATAATCGCTTTACGAGTAGGATCTCGCTGAATTAATCCTTCATCTACAGCATCTAAAATTGCTCCTTTAATTTGATGATGGAAATCCATTGTGGTTTGTCTTTCATGACATAGAGCATAATCATTCAGTAGTTGTTGGTAACTGTTTCGTGATAAATCACATAATCTTAATTTTGGTGCAAGACGAAGTAACCAAGTATGTGTCATATGATATTTATTCATTGTAACAGACCGAATAGCGCCTTCTTTATAAATACCAATCCAGCGTTTGTAATAACGATGAAAAAGTTCATTTGAATCATTAAGATGAGAGTGTGGCATAAATACTCCTATAGTAAGTTTTAAATGAGATGTTTATTGATGTTTTAAATGTGATAACAAATCACATAAAACAAAATGAAATTATTTTTATTCATTAACTTTTTCAAGCTTATTAAAAATATAAATAAAAACATAAGGATATATATTAAACTTACGCTTATGAAGAGTAATGAGGGCGTCAAGCTGCCTGAAAAATTCGCCGATTTTTTGTTGTTCGGGGAGCTTTGGAATTTGTAATAAAATCTTCTTTAATTCACTTGCATTAAGTTTTGCTCTACCGCCTCCAACTAAATATGATGAAATATCCATTGAACGTAAGCAGAAAACTAAAAACAAATTATTAACACAACCATCTATCCCACTTATCACATGTGCATGATTATTAACCCAAATTTTTCCATTAACATATTGAACAGGATAGTTTCTTATATCATTGGCTCCATCTTCTGCTATCAATACAAATTCACCATTGTGAGTAAACCCATCTACATAATCTTGAATGCCATTAGCTCCATAATAGGGAGTATTTCCTTTATTTCTATCAGAGGCTGTAACAGGAATTCTTAAATTATTGAAGTTATTTACCATCTCCCCCAGCTTGCGCTGTTCCCAAGCGTCAGTAAATTCAGGGAAACGAAGCTCGGGAAAATCCTCCCCCTCTTTAGGGAACATTTTTTGTAAAAGCGCTTTTTTCAGACT
>NZ_JBHLWA010000014.1:28977-31294 GCF_042433085.1 Gallibacterium melopsittaci | reverse complement strand
AAATTCGCCGATTTTTTGTTGTTCGGGGAAGGGTGGGAAAGGAAAAAGCATTTTTTTAAATTCCTTCATCGTGATTTGATTTATTGTTGCCCCAATATTTTTATTAATTTCAATTTTAAATTGTGATGTGTCTAATAAAGCATTGATAAACTCTGGTACATCGTAACGAATACCTGTCATAAACGCACCTATAACAGATTGATTTTCAATGCTTTTTACTTGTGCATGTTTTCCTATCAAATCTCGAGAGCCATTTCGTACAACAACAATAATATCTCCAGTTTTTACCACTGTTGAATTGGCGTAATTAGGGTTTACATACACATTATCACTATTAACCAATTCTCCATCTTTAATATTTGATGAGCGAATAACTAATACTCCATCATCAACAATGTTTTCAGGTGAATACGTCAAACCTGAGAAAAAATTTACTACCTCCCCCAGCTTGCACTGTTCCCAAGCATCGGTAAATTCAAGTGAACAACACAAAATATATTTTATTGTTTTATCTATAAAATTTTATTTTTGCTTATTATTTAGACAAAACAAGAGAAAGGATTTATTTATAATAATGTGGTTTTTAGGAAAAATTGCCTGCATATTATGCAGGCAAGATTAAGGGGATAATTGGACGTTATAGTGTAAATTTCACGCCTAACAATTTCAGTTGTGCTGCAATTTCGGCTTCCAGTGTAGCAATCTCGGCTTTATCGGCATTGATTTGTGCTAGTACCTCATCAATATTGATTTCTTCTTCTGCCTCAAAGGTATCCACATAGCGGGGAATATTCAGATTAAAATCATTATTTTCAATTTCTTGCTTTTCTGCTAAATGGGCAAATTTTTCCACTGATTGGCGGTCTTGGTAGGCTTTTACAATCGCTTCAATATGCTCGGGTTTGAGATGGTTTTGATTTTTGCCTTTCTCAAAATCTCGGCTTGCGTCAATAAAGAGTATATCTCGGGTCTTGCGGTTTTTCTTCAACACTAAAATACAAGTTGGGATAGAGGTACCAAAGAATAAATTAGCAGGCAATCCAATAACCGCATCAATATAATTCTTTTCAATCAATATTTTACGAATATGACCTTCAGCGGCTCCTCGGAATAAGACACCATGCGGCAACACAATAGCTGCTGTGCCTGTTTCATTTAAGTGATACAAGCTATGCAAAATAAAGGCAAAATCAGCTTTGGATTTTGGGGCAAGTTTGCCGTATTCTGCAAAACGGGCATCTTTTAATTTACGTTCATGGTTATCCCAGTTGGCAGAATAAGGCGGATTGGCAACCACCGCATCAAAACGTCTTGGGCGATCTACACCGCTTTCATCCACACCATCGGGCCAGTCGGATTCTAAAGTATCGGCATTAGACAGGGTCATATTGTTAAAACTCACCCCGTGCATCATTAAATTCATTCGGGCTAAGTTATACGTTGAGGTATTTAACTCTTGCCCGTAGTATTTAATCGCCCCCTCTTGCTTGCCATTCGGTAAAGCATTACCTACTGTCAGCAATAATGAGCCTGAACCACAAGTTGGGTCGTACACATGAAACGCTTGATTGGTTTGCACATTACAAGTGACCAATCGGGCAAGAATTTGGCTCACCGCATGAGGCGTATAAAATTCACCGCCTTTTTTGCCAGCATTGGCAGCAAATTTGCCAATTAACTCTTCATAAATCTCGCCTAAAATATCACGCCCATTATCATCTTTATAAACAATCTCATTCACCAACAACACTACTTTATTTAATGCTTTGGTACGGTCAACGGTCGTGCTGCCCAGCTGGCTGCTGCCTAAATTTAAATCATTAAATACCCCACGGAAATCCTTGCTGGCTTCGGGATTGAGCTCACTATTGCGGTTAAAACTGTTAATTAAGTCGTGATAATCCTTGGGTTCAATTTCGTTGTTATCAATTTTATCCATCAAACTTTGCCAAGTATAAGCAGGCTCAATGGCATAGCCCAGCGTTTGGCTAATATCTTGCAGATAATCCGCCAAATCATTACCTTGTGCCTCTTCAGCATAAGCAGCATTAACCGTCTGCCCCGCCTTGGGTGTGATGATTTGATGCTCTATTAAATACTGCTCTTGATGCTCAGAAAGATAGCGGTAGAAAATGAAGCTGAGAATATAGTTTTGATACACACTGGCTCCCATATTGCCACGTAATTCATTGGCCATATCCCAAATTTGATTGGCGATTGTTTTGTTGTTGCTCATATTAAAACCTCTTTGTTTAAAATAGCTGAAAAATTAAATACTTAAGACACAAACATTTGTTGTAAAAGCGCTTTTTTCAAT
>NZ_JBHLWA010000014.1:0-28891 GCF_042433085.1 Gallibacterium melopsittaci | reverse complement strand
ATTCGCCGATTTTTTGTTGTTCGGGGAGGGTGGGAACTGAGATTTCTTGTTCCATCAACTTTGTTTTAGAAATGTTGTATCGAGAAATCCCTTGAGCTAATAATTTAATATTTGCTCGAACACTCGGAGAACGTAAAAGAAAAGCTAAATAATGTGGGTCAAACTCCTTACTCGGACGGTATCCAAAACAAAAGCTATTTAGATAAATGTTCTCTTTAGTTTCAAGCCAAATTGATGACATTCCAACTTCGTCAGGAGTTTCTGAAGAAGTAGTAAATAGCACATCACCGTATTTAACTTGATTTTGCTTATTATCAATTTCAACACAATCTACACCGCTAGCATCAGCAATTGCATTACTGAAAACATTCATATAAGTTATGAATCGAGCATCCCCGTGTCCAAAATCTTCTTTCTTTTTTCCCGATAGTCCTGTGTAAGTATCTCCTACCTCCCCCAGCTTGCACTGTTCCCAAGCGTCAGTAAATTCAGGGAAACGAAGCTCGGGAAAATCCTCCCCCTCTTTAGGGAACATTTTCTGCAAAAGCGCTTTTTTAAGCCTTACACTGTGCTCTACCTTACGCTTATGAAGAGTAATGAGGGCGTCAAGCTGCCTGAAAAATGTGCCGATTTTTTGTTGTTCGGGGAGTGGTGGAGCCAAAAAAGTAAAATCCCTAATTTGGCTCAACCCTAGAAATTTTTGCGTTCCACCTGCATTTTCTTTACAAATGTATTTTTCAAAGATGGGAGATTTTAACAATTGGACTAGAAATATATTTTCAACTTTTCCATCTCTTTTCAATAAGGCAACATTTTTTATGGCGAAGCCATCACGTTCTAGAAGAATTGGATTACCAATAGTGCCAATCATTCCAAAAACAATATCCCCTATTTCCACTTTTGATCTTTTATTAATTTCTTCAAAATCTTCTGCGGATATAAAAGAAATATCATCCAAATTTAACCCATGTTCAGTAAGATTTTTTGATGTGACAAGAGGATATCCTTCATTTAAATATTTAGGTGATGAGTGCGTTCCATCTCTAACATCGTTAACCTCCCCCAGCTTGCACTGTTCCCAAGCATCGGTAAATTCGGGAAACCGTAGTTTTGGTATCTTGTTGTTTTTCATCATTTTTGTCCTATAGTCTTAAAATCATAAATAAGTTCAGACTGCTTAATCTTAAAACTTATCCAAAAACTACCGCACTTTTTCAATACGGTAAAATCATTCCTCTTTTTCTCTATTTTTAACTACTTTAGCTAACTGAGTCAGCATTTCTAATTCCTGATTATCTGCCTGTTTTGCTTCCATTTGCTTACGCCACTGGTCAAATTGCTCGTATTCCAAGCGTACTTTTTGCTCCATTTGTTGATGATTAATCTTACCTTTGTTGGCTAAGATAGGTTGATCATTAAAGGCGAGCAAGGCATCTACGTTGCTTCGCCAATACGCTAGTGTTAAGTCTTGACGCGTTTTCACACGCAATTCAGCACTTTCCAAAAAAATCACAGTTAAGCGATTGAGCTGATCAATTTCATCTGCAGTTAAATAGTTTTTGGCGGTAAAAATATCTTGTTTGCGAACAATATTCCCCTGCCAATGTGTCAATCCCATATTACTGGCTTGATGATTGGCACGGCTCACTACCAATTCTGCGGCAGTCTGATGGGTGATGGCATAAATCAGCTTATTTTGCGTTTCGGCAAAAAACATTTGTGTGGCTTTATCGCTTGGGTCGTAGTCGCTACTTAATGCCAAAAGATCACGCACTTTTTGGTAAAAACGCTTTTCACTGGCACGAATATCGCGAATGCGGGCAAGCAGTTCATCAAAATAATCGGGGCGACCATCGGGATTTTTCAACCGTTCATCGTCCATCACAAAACCTTTTTGCATCAGCTCGGTAAGCTGACCATTTGCCCATTGACGAAATTGTACCCCACGCCGTGAACGCACCCGAAAACCAATCGCCAATATCATCGGCAAACTGTAAAAAGCCACTTGGTAATTTTTGCCATCTGTGGCAGTTATTGAGAAATACTCAATAACTGAATTTTTATTTAATTCCTTTTCATCCAATATGTTAGCTATATGCTTGTTTATATTTGATACAGAGGTGTCAAAAAGTTCAGCCAACTGATTTTGGTTAAGCCATACCGTGCCATCTTGGGCATACAGAGAAACCTTGGCTTTGCCATCGTCGGTGTTGTAGATAATGATTTGGTTTGGGTTATTCATCGTTTGCCCCACTGCTATTGACATAAACTTCTTTTAAAGTTTTACCCTCTCGGGTTTTAAATTCTGTCCAGCCATTAGTGCTGGTTAAGAGAAGCAAACCAGTAGCTGCACTTGGGCTATTAAAGCGGTAATCTTTGGCAAAAGTGCAACGCCCTGTTTTTTCATCATATTCCAGTACACCTTTGTTGATTAATTCATGGCAAAAATCAATCATTTTATGGCGATAATCTTTTGCCTCATCTTTGTTGATGTAAGGAAAATTTGAGCCTTTTAGCACGATCATACCCTCTTGGGTGTAGATGGCTTGTGCATCTACATTTCCACGCGGACAGTGAAAAATAATGGCTTGTTGATGGGTATTTTCAGATTTCACTAGGCTTTCAAAAATGGGGTAGCCCAAAGTGGTTAAAAGCAGGCTGGCAATATCAAACATGGCATGACAATCTGCTTTAAGCGGTGCTGGGGTGTGCGGTTTTTGACCTTTGTTGTTATTAACAAGGTTAAATCTGGTGCATTTTGTTGCGGTGTCAATCGCCAAATTTTCAAGATAAAGGGCGTGAGTTTGGGTTAGATTCTTCGTGAGTGAAATCAGCACTAAGGCTCGAGACCAGTCTTTTTTGTCTTCTCTGTGGTGCTGGTCAATCCGTTTGCCCACTTCGCCAGATTGCCCGATATAGACTTCGTCATTGTCCGCTCCGCCAATCAAAAAATACACGCCCACTTGCCTTGCTTCGTCCATGTGCAAAAAGTCAGACAATACCGCCCGAGGCACTTCAATCAAGCGCATGATAGAGGTGGTTTGCTCAGCTACTCGAATGCCTGAGGGGTCTCCCGAAGGCAGGAAAATTTGAATGGTGGTGGGGTGTTTGGTGCTGTGCATAATATTTCTCATTATTCTACCCTCCTAATCTCATCAACCGATCCGCCAGTTGATAAAATGCTTCTCTTAATTGGTTGCGATATTTGATTTTGCTTAAATTTTGCACTTCGCTACTGGTTGCCAGTGTTTTATAGGCTCCTGCACCTTGGGTGATGATGGTGGTGAGCTGTTTATCATCGTCTAAATCTTGCTGACCGTAGCGGTGGCTGGCAAACAACTGTTGCATTTGGGCGGTGGAAACAACATCGGTAATGCCCCAATGGTTACGGAAATTCAAAAATTGTCGCTCTTGGGTTACGCCTGAGGCTGCCTGAATCACTTTATCTAGCTCATCGCTGCTAAATTGATAAGGCCATTCGGAGTAGCTCTCATCAGGATATTGCTCTGCCATAATGGCTTTAGTGGCTTGGCGGATTTTCTCGGCGTATGCCATGTCGTCCAAGCCACTCGCAAATTTGTAAATTTCGGCTTCGGTTTGTTTGGCTTGCTCATCTTCACCGTTATGCACTTGGTTAATCAGGGTGGCAATGAGTTCGCTTAAGTAATCATAATTGACTTTAATTTCTTTTAAATGCACCATTTTGAGTTCAATTTCTTTAATGGGTACATTGTTTTTCTTAGCCAATATTCTTTTTAATTCATTGGTTAATACCACAGTGAGCATTTTTTCTTGCTCTGCATTCATCTCCAGTGCTTCAATCAAACCATCAGGATTATCTAAATTCACTCCGTCTTTGCCTGTTTCTTCAGCTGGATAATGTTTTAAAGTGGCAATATAGCGGTTATATTGCTGTAATAATGCCCACATTTGCTCTTGGTCTTTTTCAGATTTGGGCAATTCGCTAAAAGGCTCACCTTGTGTATTTTGGGTCAATTTGCTTAAGTCTTGCACAACGGCTTTTGCTTCATCCAACACTTCGGCAAAAGGTTTGGCGATAATGCCACTGTCTTCATTGTTCTTTTTATTCTCATCCTCGCCGTTGGTATCGGTATTTTTATTTTTTACCTTGGCAGAATCTCGGTTGGCGTAAACGGCAAGGGCTTCATTCATTAAACGTTCATTTTGTTTTGGCCAACGGTAATTGACCACCTGCCCAAACGGTTTTTCTTGCATATCTTGTACTCGGTTGGTACGTGAATAGGCTTGAATAAGCCCTGCATTTTTTAAAATACGGTCAACATAAAGCGTGTTTAACTCGGGTGCGTCAAAGCCTGTCAACAACTGATCCACTACAATGACTAAATCCAAATAGCGCTTGTCGTACACGCTTTTATTGACTCTATCCATCACGTCTTGGGTGTATTCTTTCACCGTATCCAAGCCAAATGATGTGCCAAATTGCTGGTTGTAATGGTTAATGGCACGGTGCAAACTCTCGTTATTCTCCACCATACTATCGCTGTTATCCGTGCTGTAGCTAAAGGTAATTGCTACTTTCAGCGTGCTTTTACCTTCGGCACGGCGTGCTTGATTGACACGTTCAAACTCGTCAAAATACATCATCGCCATCGGGGCACTGCTACCGCTGACCACTTTGGTGGTTAAAAGCGCATTGTATTTGCCGTCATTACTGCGGTTACGCCAATGCTTGAAAATATCGGCAACAACCATCTCAACGTGTTTTTCATTGTTATCATAAAAATTTTTGCTCAAACTGCGTTCAATCGCCTCACCCTTGCTTTTATTGACAATATGTTCATCAAATTCTTCTTGGCGAACTTGCTCAATTTCGGCTTCAACTTGTACTTCTGTCCAATCAGGGTGTTCGGCTTTGATTAAATCGCGAATCTCAATTGTAGTTTTAAAATCCACTTTAAACCCAAGCACATTGCGATCGGCAATTGCCTCGCGAATAGTGTAGGCGTGGAGCAATTTGCCAAAAATATCCTCTGTTCTTAGCCCCTGAGTGGTGGCATCAAACATCGGCGTGCCTGTGTAGCCGACCCACAACGATTTTTTAAAGGCTTTTTGAATTTTTTTAAACTCATCGCCAGCAGTAGAGCGGTGTGCTTCGTCCACAATAAACACAATCTGTTTATCAGGCACTTGATAATCTCTGGCATTCACCAAACGCCCTAATTTCTGCACGCTGGTAATAATGATTTGATTGCTGTTGCTGGCTAATTTACGGCGTAAATCGCCTGTGTGCTTGGTATCACTAACACTGCCACCATTATCACCATCGGGGTCATAGGCACGGTATTGCTCATTGGTTTGATTAGTCAAGGCAATGCGGTCTACCACAAACACAACTTTATCCACCTTTGGCAGACGGCTTGCTAGCCACGCTGTTTTAAAGCTGGTAATGGTTTTGCCTGAACCTGTGGTGTGCCAAATATAGCCGATCTTGCCATCACCCATTTCAAAATCTGCTTTTTTAATGCCCTCAATCACTGCCTGTGTGGCATACACTTGATAAGGACGCATCACTTTAAGCATCTGTTTATTGGGGGTGCCGTCCAAAATCATATAATTAGTTGCCATTTGGTGTGCCATCGGAATGGACAGCATTCGGTCAGCAAACTCTCTCCAGTCCCGCACAATGGAATTATCATCAGGGCGTTGCCAGCTAAAGGCAAAATCCTTATTGAAACGGTCGGGCGTGGTGTTTGCCATATAGCGGATATTATTGGGCGTAATCCCCACCAAAATCTGCACGGTAGAAAAAATATCGCCAAATTGCCCCTCTTTAATATATTGATGCATTTGATTTAAGGCTTCATTCACATCACGAATATCCGTTTTTTCCTCAATGTGAATAATCGGCAAACCATTAATCAGCAAAGTTGTATCAAAACGGCGATTTGGCTTGCCTGCCATCTTGGCTGGGCGTTCAATTTGATTGACCACCTGATACACCGTATTGCCTGCCCCAATCTGACGCTGGTCAAACACCGTAAGAAAGACATGACGACCATCTTCCAAATCCACTTCCACCTGCGACACGCCATTTAAGCCATACAAAAACTGCCCAGCATCATAAGGCGTATAAAGGGCGTTGATATGTTGCTTCACCTGCTCAAACTCGCTCTGCTTTAACGGCTCATTCAACACATCTTGATTTAACTGCTCCAAAATCTGCTTAAAATTTTCCCAAAGTTGTTCAGTCGTCTTAATCTTAGACTTATACTTCCACAAACGCTTACTCGCATAAGAAGCCATCGGCTCATTCACCGTACTACCTTTAGGTGAATATTTTCCCGTAGATAAAAACTCAATTAATGCTGTTTCAAATTGGATTTCATTCATTAACATTGTCCTTTTGCATTAAGTAGGGTATCAATAATATAAAGTAAGTGTTGGTTATCCTGTTCTATTAATCGTTTTTTTAATGTTATCAAACGATTTTGTGCCATATAAATTTTGCCAACTGCTCGTTGAGTAGGTAAATCTGGGAGAGCGTTAATTTCTAATTGCCGTAGTTGAGAAATGGTATATTTCATAACTTGAGAACCTTGAATACTCAAAGCAAATTTTTTTTTAATTTCTTGACTACAATTAAGAAAATAAACTAAGAAGTTTGCATCTATCATTTCATTTGGTTCTAGCACGACATAATTGTGAGAATAAAGATAACCTGAACGAGCAGGATGAACTTTTGCTGCGGTACCAGAAATTAAACTAAATACGATGTCATTAGGTTTGAGGCAAGAAACTTTGTTAGTGGTTCTAATGATTTTGTTTTCAGTTTCACAAGTGGAGGTCATTGCTAAATCTGCTTGCAAATCGTTTTGACTATACAAATAAAATGAAGGGGCATTGTTATCTTCCGTAATACGAAATAATGGAGTGCCATTATGAATATTTATGCAATCAGTTAATTTCATATTGTTCCTTATTAAAAGTACACTTTTTTTATTATAAGTAACTTGTGCTTTTTTGCAATAATTTTTTTGTGATTTATTGAAATTACAGTTTTATGTTATAAATGCTTAATTAAAGATAATTGATAAAGTGCTTTTATTACTATTATTTCTCTATTTGCCCAAAATTCTCTTGCAATCCTCTTTCATTCGTCTATTTTTTCCTTTGATTAAGAAAAGATAAATTTTTAAGGTGATGATGATGACACAATTTCCACCAATAACGGTTATTGGCGCAGGTTCGTATGGGACAGCATTAGCAATTGCATTATCTAGAAATGGTTTCCCAACCATTTTATGGGGGCGTAATCAAACTGAAATTGAATCAATGGAATTGAATCGGGAAAACAGTCGATTTCTTCCTGGGGTAAAATTCCCAGAGGCGTTACAGCTAGAGAGTAATCTAGCCCGTACAATTCAAGCTGCTCGTGATATTTTATTGGTTGTGCCGAGCCATGTTTTTGCCGAGGTATTATGGCAGATTAAACCATTTTTGCTGCCAACGCATCGTATTATCTGGGCAAGTAAAGGTTTAGAGCATGACAGTGGTCGTTTACTTCATCAAGTGGCAGAAGAAATCATTGGTACAGCTTATCCATTAGCGGTATTGTCTGGCCCAACTTTTGCGAAAGAGTTAGCAGCAGGTTTACCAACTGCGATAGTACTTTCTGCGAAAAATCAAGAATTTGCACAAGAATTACAAGAGCGTATTCATTGTAGTAAGCATTTTCGTGTTTATTTGAATAGCGATATGATTGGTGTGCAGTTAGGCGGTGCAATTAAAAATGTCATTGCGATAGGTGCAGGTGTATCAGACGGTATTGGTTATGGGGCTAATGCGAGAACTGCTTTGATTACACGCGGTTTGGCGGAAATCTCTCGCTTAGGTGCCTCATTGGGTGCAGAGCCACAAACTTTTATGGGAATGGCTGGACTAGGTGATTTAGTGTTGACCTGTACCGATGATCAATCTCGTAATCGCCGTTTTGGGATGATGATTGGTAAAGGTTATAGCGTTGAACAAGCGATGCAAGAGATTGGGCAAGTGGTTGAAGGGTATTATAATACGCAAGAAGCATACCGTTTAGCACAACGACAACAAGTTGAAATGCCAATTGTAGAGCAGATTTATCAAATGCTATTTTGTGGGTTAACCGCAACGGAAGCGGCAAGAAACTTACTTGCCAGAGAGAAAAAAAGTGAGTAGGAGAGAATTATGTCAACATTATTACAACGAATTTGGCAGGGTATTCGTGAAGAGGCAGCATTATTAGTCGAGCAAGAACCTTCTTTAGTCAGTTTTTTCCATTCCACGATTTTAGCCCATCAACATTTAGGTACTGCATTAAGTTATATTTTGGCAAATAAGTTATCTAGTACTACTATGCCAGCGATTTCGTTGCGTGAAATTATTGATGAAGTCTATCATGATAATCCAAAGATTATTGAAAGTGCAGCTTACGATATTGAAGCAGTTCGGGTACGAGATCCGGCGGTTGAGTTATATTCGACACCATTGTTGTATTTGAAAGGATTCCATGCTTTGCAAAGTTATCGTATTACTCACTGTTTATGGCAACAGCAACGGAAAGCGTTAGCGATCTATTTACAAAATCAGATTTCAGTTGCGTTTGATGTTGATATTCACCCAGCAGCACAAATTGGGCGTGGCATTATGCTAGATCACGCCACAGGAATTGTGATTGGCGAAACCTCCGTTGTGGAAAATGATGTCTCAATTTTACAAGATGTGACATTAGGTGGAACAGGAAAAGAGGTTGGCGATCGCCATCCGAAAGTGCGTAAAGGCGTGATGATTGGGGCAGGAGCGAAAATTTTAGGCAATATTGAAGTTGGAGCATATGCCAAAATTGGGGCGTGTTCAGTTGTGTTGCATCCTGTACCTGAATATTCAACAGTGGCTGGTGTGCCAGCAAAATTAATTAGTCAAGATAAACAAGCTAAACCAGCGTTAGAAATGAATCAATATTTTACTTGTGAGCAGTAAAAAGCATTTCACTAAACTAATTGTTTAGAATCAAGGAGTTATTTATGCAGTATCAAGATCCTCACTATGCAGAAGAAGTAGAAAAATATGGAAATCCAATTCCAAGTCGTGAGTTGATCCTCACTGTTATCCGTGACCATCAAGCTCCAATGAGCAAAGAAGAACTTCTGCATACATTAGAGATTGAGGATCCTGAGTTGCAAGAAGCTATGCGTCGTCGTTTGCGAGCGATGGAGAATGATGGACAATTAGTTTTTACCAAACGGAAGCGTTATGCGTTACCAGAACGCTTAGATTTATTAAAAGGGACAGTGATTGGGCATAAAGATGGCTATGGTTTTTTACAAGTAGATGGTTCAAAAGATGATTGGTTTATTCCGAATAGTCAGATGCAAAAGGTATTGCATGATGATTATGTATTGGCACAACCTAATGGTTTTGATCGTCGTGGGCGTAAAGAAGTACGGATTGTACGCATTTTAGAGCGACGTAAGAAACAAATTGTCGGGCGTTTTTTCTTAGAAGATGGAATCGGTTATGTAGTACCAGATGATAGTCGGATTAATCATGATATTGTGATTCCGAATGAATATCGTGCTGGGGCAAGAATGGGGCAAGTCGTTGTTGTTGAGCTGAAAAACAAAGAGAGTGGTTTTTCTCGTTTGACAGGTCGTATCACCGAAGTATTAGGCGAGAATATGGCAAAAGGTATGGAAGTAGAAATTGCCATTCGTAATTATGATATTCCGCATACTTGGCCTGATGCGGTACAAGCACAAATTGCAGAATTAAATGAGGTTGTTGCTGAAAAAGATAAACAAGGGCGAGTTGATTTACGTGATTTGCCTCTCGTTACGATTGATGGTGAAGATGCACGAGATTTTGATGATGCCGTATTTTGTCAGAAAAATCCGCAAGGCGGTTGGACGTTATGGGTAGCGATTGCAGATGTGAGTTATTATGTTCGCCCACATACTGCCTTAGACCAAGAAGCTCGCCAACGTGGTAATTCGGTTTATTTTCCAAGTCGTGTGGTACCAATGTTGCCAGAAGTGTTGTCGAATGGCTTATGTTCTTTAAATCCACAAGTTGATCGCTTATGTATGGTCTGCGAAATGCAGATTTCCACAAGAGGGAAAGTACAACAATATCAATTTTATGAAGCGGTAATGAATTCGCACGCACGTTTAACCTATAGTAAAGTGTGGCGGATCTTACAGGGCGATGAAGAACTTAGTGAACGTTATCAGACACTGGTACCACATTTACAAGAACTTTATGCGATGTTTAAAGTCTTATTGACCGCACGTCATAAACGTGGGGCGATTGATTTTGAAACGATCGAAACAAAGTTTATTTTCAATGATTTAGGAAAAATAGAACGTATTGAACCTGTTGAGCGAAATGATGCACATAAATTAATTGAAGAGTGTATGATTGCGGCAAATATCTGTGCTGCCCATTTTATGGAACAACACCAAGAACCAGCACTTTATCGTATTCATGCGGTACCAGGTGAAGAAAAATTAACCTCATTTAGAACATTTTTGCGTGAGTGTGGATTGACATTAGAAGGTGGGTTAAAGCCAACACCAGCCGATTATGCTAAGTTAATGGAACAAGTAAGAGAACGCTCGGATAAAGAGTTAATCCAAACAATGTTGCTGCGTTCGTTAAGCCAAGCGGTTTATAACGGAGATAATATTGGACACTTTGGTTTAGCCTTGACAGAATATGCCCATTTTACCTCGCCGATTCGCCGTTATCCTGATTTATCTTTACATCGTGGCATTAAGTATTTATTGGCGAAAGCGCAAGGTTCGAGTAAACGTACTACTAAAGGTGGTGGTTATCATTATACGTTAGATGAAATTGATCTCTTAGGTGATCACTGCTCAATGACAGAACGCCGTGCAGACGAAGCAACACGAGATGTTGCTGATTGGCTAAAATGTGAATTTATGCAAGATCACGTTGGTGAGGTGTTTGAAGGGACGATCTCCAGCGTAACAGGATTTGGTTTCTTTGTCCGTTTAGATACATTATTTATTGATGGTTTAGTCCATATCTCTACGTTAGAAAATGATTATTATCGTTTTGATCCAAGTGGACAACGATTAATCGGTGAAAATAGTGGTATGTTGTATCGCATTGGCGATAAAGTGACTGTTCGTGTGGAGGCAGTAAGTCTAGAGGAAAAAACGGTAGATTTCTCTTTAGTAGCTACTTCTCGTCAACCACGTCGTTTAGGGAAAACGGAAAAAGATCGTGTGCTAAAAAATATGCGTTATGCGGAAAGCCTACAAAAAAGATTACGCAAGCAAGCTAATGTAGAAGAAACAAAGCGAAAAGTGAAGAAGAAAAAAGCAACGCGAAAAGCTAGAACAACTAAAAGTAAAAAACGGAAATAGTTTGAGATAATAAGATGAGCGAACAAATTTATGGTATTCATGCGGTGTCGGCGGTATTAGCAACGGCGCCAGAGCGATTAATCGAAGTAATGGTATTGAAAGGACGTGAGGATAAACGTTTGCTTCCTTTATTGGAAGCGTTAACGCAACTCGGTATTTCAATACAATATCTTACTCGTCAAGCCTTAGATAAGAAAGCTGATGGGGAAGTACATCAAGGCATTATTGCACGAGTACAAGCACCAAAAGAATATAACGAAAATGATCTTTATAGCTTATTGAATAAGAAAGATAAGCCTTTCTTGCTTGTTCTTGATGGGGTTACGGATCCGCATAATCTTGGGGCGTGCTTACGAACTGCTGATGCAGCAGGCGTCGATGCAGTGATTGTGCCAAAAGATAAATCGGCTCAATTAACTGCAGTAGCACGCAAAGTTGCCTGTGGTGCAGCGGAAGTGATGCCATTAGTGCGAGTAACCAATTTAGCGCGGACATTAAAAACCTTACAAGAGGAATATAATATTTGGGTGGTGGGTACCGCAGGTGAAGCTGAACATTCTATCTATCAAACAACCTTAACGGGAGCGATTGCTTTGGTTATGGGGGCAGAGGGTGATGGAATGCGTCGTTTAACTAGAGAATCTTGCGATCAGTTAGTCAGTATTCCAATGCAAGGTTCAGTATCATCATTGAATGTTTCTGTTGCAACAGGTGTATGCTTGTTTGAAATTGTAAGACAACAATCATTAGTTTAAGTGGATTTGTGTATGTTAAAAAAATTGTTTCTTTCAACATCAATTCTATTATTAGCGGCTTGTTCTGTACAGAATGATGATCTTTATCCAGCAGAATATGCAAATGCAGATTATGAGTTAAGTAATGAAGATGCACAACGTTGGGTAATTGCAAGCCATCAAGCAGAACAATGTATCTATCCAAATTTAACGCGTATTCAACAAGAACATTTTTCTAAGGAAGATGCTTATATCTATTCACAATATGTCTTTTTCTATCCATTAGAAAGTGTGATTGGTGCAGAATATGTGAAGATGATTCAGGCAGACGAAAAATCAATGGGTTTTGCGCAATACCAATTCAAAAAGTATAAGCAAACTGCATTTGAACCAATGCCAGCAGCGGATTGTGCTACATTAAGAGTGAAAGCACGAGATGATCTTAAAGTGGTTAAAGGGCAGTATCAAAGTGGTATGGCGATTGATGAAACTAAGGCGAGCTCAACAGATAGTAAGAAAAACCCTGATGGTATTGCAACTAACGAAAATAAATTCTTCTTTGATATTATCAAATGGGGTTCTGCTTTATTAATTTTATAGTCAATTAGAGTGTCGGATCACTTGTGTCCGACACTTAACTTAAAATAGATATATTAAACGTTTTAAGTAATTCTCCAGTTTCAAATAATGGTAACCCCATTACTCCACTATAACTTCCATTGAGATTTTCAATAAATAGTGCCGCTAATCCTTGAATAGCATAAGCACCAGCTTTATCCAATGGTTCACCAGTAGCAATATAATTTTTGATTTCAAGATCGGTGAGTGTTTTAAAGGTGACTTGACTACATTGCAGACGATGAAGTAAATGATGTTGATCAGAAATGGCAATCGCTGTGAGTACTTGATGCGTTTTTCCTGAGAGTGATTGCAATATTGAAAAGGCATGTTCTGTTGAAGAGGGCTTACCAAGAATTTCACCATTTAAAGTAATACAGGTATCTGCTGTGAGTAAAGGGTATTGTTGTTTATCGGGAAATAGCTGGCGGATACGTTGGTTTTTACTGATTGCCATACGGCAAACATAGTCTTGAGCTTGTTCTTGAACTAAAGGTGTTTCATCAATTTCTGCTTTGAGGACTTCAACTGTTAGTCCAAGTTGCTGTAATAACTGTAAACGGCGAGGACTATTTGAACCAAGGTAAATCTTTTGCATCATTTCAAGCTCTATTAGTAATGAGAAATAAAGTGATATTGTAATCGTTACGTCACTTTTCGCTAGCTTTTGTTATACTTAAATGCTAGTAAGAATTAGATAAGAGAATAACAATGGAAACAGGATTTTATCTTGCAATAGCGGTATTAGGGTTAATTTGTATTGGATTATTAATCATAAATGTACAACGAAAGAAAACAGCAGAATTCTTTCAATTACAATATACACAGACTGCGGAAGAATATAATAATTTGTTGAAAAAAACGGAGCTGTTAAATGAGCAGTATCAAACGGCTGTACAAGAGAAAGTACGTTTGCAAGCAGAAAAACAAGGTATAGAAAGTTTACTGCAAGATAAAAGTATTCAAAAACAAGTGGTTGATAGTGAGCTGCTTTCTTTACAAGAGAAACAGCAGCAACTTATTAGTGAAATAGCGAATTTACGACAAAGTTTTGGTCAAGTATCTGCTCAGGCAGAAAAATTAGTTCAAGATTTGCAATATACACAGCAACAGATCGATAAAAAAGAAATCGTCATTACAGAGTATCAACAGCAAGTGACACAACTTTCGCAACAATTAGCAACATTACGCACTAGTTTAGCTGAAAAAGAACAACATTTTGTTGAGCAACAACAGTTATTAGAAAATAACAAAAAACAACTTATCTTAGAATTTCAACAGTTAGCCAATCAGATCTTAGAAGAGAAAAGTCGGACTTTTTCCCAATCTAATCAAACGGCTTTAGATAGCTTATTAAAGCCTTTCAAAGAACAGATCGAAAGTTTCCAGAAACGAGTAAATGAAGTGCATTCTGAAACATTACGTGGCAATGCGTCATTGGAAGCGGAATTAAAGAAAGTATTAGATGTTGGTTTAAATATGTCGAAAGAGGCGAATAATCTGACAAATGCGTTAAAAGGACAGAAAAAAGTATTAGGAAACTGGGGCGAAATGCAGCTTGAAAATGCTTTACAATCTGCAGGATTGGTGGCGAATGAACATTATTTTGCTCAAGCTCACTTTAAAGATAAAGAGGGAAATCATCGTTATCCAGATTTTTTAATTAAATTACCAGACAATAAACATTTAGTGATTGATTGTAAGGTGTCATTAGTTGCTTATGAAAAAGCCGTTTCTGCTACTGATGAACAAGCGGTTTCGACTTATTTACAAGAACATATTCAAGCAATTAAACAACATATCAAATCGTTATCAGAAAAGGGATATAACAATTTACCTGAGATTGAAAGTCCCGATTTTGTGTTAATGTTTATCCCGATTGAGCCTGCGTATATTGAGGCATTGAAACAAGATCCAACATTATTTAATAGTGCTTATGAGAAAAATATTATTCTGGTTTCTTATACAACATTAATGCCGATCTTACGTACTGTTGCGAATTTATGGCGAATTGAAAAAGGAAATCGTGAAGCTCGAGAGATCAGCGATAAGGCAGGTGATCTCTATAACCAAGTATGCCTTGTCGCAGAACGGTTGCAAAAATTGGGAAATAGTTTAGGTAGTGTGATGAAACAGTATAATGATACGGTAACATCATTCTCAGGACAGCGAGGTTTATTTGGTAAAGTTGAGCGTTTTCAAACTTTATCAAATAGGGTAAGTAAGGATTTACCTCAATTAGATGTGTTAACGGTAGATATAGAAGTTGAAAAATTGCCTGAAGTAGAAAATAAATAGAAAAAAAGCGATCATAAAAGGGATCGCTTTTTTATTAGTAAAGATGGATTGTATTATTTCTTTTGTGCAGCTTCATCAACTTGTTTTTGTAAATCAGATAAAGCTTTTTCAGCATCACCTAAAGTTTGAGTCGTTTTAGCTTGTAAATCTGAGTAGGCTTTAATTTCATCTTGTGATGGTTGATGGCTAGTTAAATCAGAAGATTTTTTCATTAAATCAACGAAGAGTTTTAGACCTTCATTATATTTAGCCTGTACTGCTTTAGCCTCATCAGTATTAATTTTTAAATCATTAATTGCTTTGATTACGACTTGGTAGTTTTCAATAATGGTGTTGTATGCTTTAACTTTATCTTCATTAGTTTGTGCTGATTCAAGTTGTTGGATCAAATTAGTTCCATTCTCTTGCTTTAATGAGGTATCTAATGTATGACGAAGAGAGTCAACATCTGCTTTTAAATTAGCCGCTTTATCTCCACAAGCTGCGAGCAATAAAGCAAATAAACCAACCAAGAAAAAGTTTTTTAACTGTTGCATAAATTATATCCTTAACTAAGTAATTGAGTGATATTGATAAATTAATCGGCAGAGTAATAAAGTTTACCGATTTCGATTTTGGCACGACCTTGAGATTCGCGCCATCTATTGGTGTCGCGTAATGAATAAACGCAGCCACAATATTCTTGTTGATAGAATCTTTCTCGTTTACTGATTTCAATCATTCTTTGAGAACCACCGCCTTTACGCCAGTTATAATCCCAATAAATGACATCATCATATTTTTCAGCAGCACGATGACCACACCCATTAATTTGATTCATATCTTTCCAGCGAGAAATACCTAAACTACTGGTAAAAACAGGAAATCCGTGTTCATGAGCGTATTGCGCTGCTTTTTCAAAACGCATATCAAAACACATTGTACAACGGATACCACGTTCAGGTTCATCTTCCATTCCTTTCGCACGTTCAAACCATTCAGCTCGATCGTAATCAGCATCAATAAATGGAATATTATATTTTTCCGCAAAACGGATATTTTCTTCTTTACGAATTAAATATTCTTTTTGTGGATGGATATTTGGATTATAAAAATAAATAGTAAAATCAATCTCTGATGCTAATAAGGCTTCCATTACTTCACCAGAGCAAGGTGCACAACAAGAGTGTAATAACAATTTATTGTGTCCATCTGGTAATGTTAATTTTGGACGCACAAATGGGGCATTTGGATCTTTTACCGCTTTCTTTTTCCTTCCACGAGGAATGTTTTGTTCGATCTCTGACATAACTTTAAATCTTAATAACTTCGTTCAACAGAAATTTTTGCAAGGGAAATAAGAGCATCTTTATATGGACTATCATCAATGATAGTAAGTGCATCAATCGCTTTTTGGGCTTCAATTTTTGCTTTCTCAACGGTATAAGTCAAAGAAGCATATTTATCCATAATCGTTTGAATTTCAGTAAGATACTGACGGCCATGACCATTTTCAATAATAGAGCGAATTAATTGACTCTCCTCTGTTGTAGAGTGATACATTGCATGTAACAGAGGGAGTGTTGGTTTACCTTCCTCAAGATCATCACCAAGATTTTTTCCTAATTGATCAACATCAGCTCGATAGTCTAAAACATCATCAATTAATTGGAATGCAGTACCCAGATAACGACCGTACATTTTCATTGCCTGAATTTGTTCATTGGTTGCTTCGGCTAAAATAGCTGAACATTCAGCTGCAACCTCAAATAGACGAGCCGTTTTACTATAAATGACCTGCATATAACTTTGCTCAGTAGTATTAGGATCATTACAATTCATTAATTGTAAAACCTCACCTTCAGCAATGACATTTACAGCATCAGACATAACCTGTAAAACAGGGAGAGAGCCTAATTGTGACATTAATTGGAACGCACGAGTATAGATAAAATCACCGACCAATACACTAGCAGCATTACCAAAAATAGCATTGGCAGTATCTTTTCCTCTACGTAATGTAGATTCGTCAACGACATCATCATGAAGTAGTGTAGCAGTATGGATAAATTCGATAAATGTAGCACAAGTAATATGTTTATTTCCTTGATAATTCAAAGCATTGGCAACTAGAACTGCGATTAAAGGACGGATACGTTTACCTCCGCCATTTACAATGTAAAAACTTAATTGATTGATAAGTGCTATATCAGATTGTAGTTGTTGTGAAATCATCGCATTCACAGCTTTCATATCATTAGCCGATAATGCTTGAATATCCTGTAAATCCATACTTCCCTTCATAATAAATAGTGTAAAAACACATGTATAATGCTTTTGTATAAAGATGGTCAGTGATTTTACCTTAAAAATTTATATTTCTAAAATTAAACTATGAAATTCGGCAAGATTTTTTATTTTGTTGAAAATCCACGCTTGCTATTTTGTTTTTTTTTCCGTAAAATCCGCGACCTATTATGTGAATTTTAAAGTGCTGAGTTAGATAGCCTTAGGGTTTGATTTGATAGCACTATTTATTTAGCGGAGTTTTCTTCTATGTACGCGGTTTTCCAAAGTGGCGGCAAACAACACAGAGTGAGCGAAGGTCAAGTAGTTCGTTTAGAAAAACTTGAAGTGGCAACAGGTGAATCAGTTGAATTCGATTCTGTGTTAATGGTCGTTAATGGTGAAGATGTTAAAATTGGTGCGCCAGTTGTTGCTGGGGCAAAAGTAGTAGCTGAAGTTGTTTCTCACGGACGTGGCGAAAAAATTAAAATCGTTAAGTTCCGTCGTCGTAAACACAGTCGTAAACAACAAGGTCATCGTCAGTGGTTCACTGAAGTGAAAATCACTGCAATCAACGCTTAATTCAAAGGAGATCAGATAAATGGCAACTAAAAAAGCTGGGGGTTCAACCCGTAACGGTCGCGACTCTGAAAGTAAACGTCTTGGTGTTAAGCGTTTCGGTGGTGAATCTGTATTAGCAGGTAACATCATCGTTCGTCAACGTGGTACTAAATTCCATGCAGGTACAAACGTTGGTATGGGACGTGATCACACTTTATTCGCAACTGCTGATGGTAAAGTGAAATTTGAAGTGAAAGGCGATAAAGGTCGTAAATACGTAAGTATTGTTACTGAATAATTTCATCTCAGATTACAAAAAACTGCACTTTTTTAAGTGCAGTTTTTTTTATACCTTAAATTTAGGAATTTAGTCTATGCCAGAATTACCAGAAGTTGAAACAACACGGCAGGGAATCCTTCCTTATCTTCAAGATCAAGTTATTGATCACGTCATTATAAGAACACCTCGTTTACGTTGGACAATTAGTCAAACATTATTTAATTTAAAATCAGAACGCATTATTACAGTTAAGCGTAGAGCGAAGTATCTCATTTTTCAATTAGAGCTTGGGTATATTGTTGTCCATTTAGGTATGTCAGGATCACTTAGGATCGTATCAGCACAAGATCCAGTATATAAACATGATCATATAGATCTTGTTTTATCAAATGGCAAAATTTTACGTTATAACGATCCAAGAAAATTTGGTGCATGGTTATGGACAGCATCGCTTGATGATTTTTCTTTATTTAATAAGTTAGGGCCAGAGCCGTTGAGTGATGCGTTTACTGCTGAGTATTTATTTTCAATGAGCCGAAAACGTCATACAAAAGTGAAGTCGTGGTTAATGAATAATGCTGTAGTAGTTGGTGTTGGTAATATTTATGCAAATGAAGTGTTATTTAGCTGTGGGATTCATCCAGCCGTTGAAGTTGCACAATTAACCAAACAGCAATGTGAGTTGTTAGTTTGTAATATAAAACAAATTTTGCAACAAGCAATTAAGCAAGGTGGAACTACGCTGCAAGATTTTATTCAACCAGATGGGCGACCAGGTTATTTTAAACAATCATTGAAAGTATATGGACGTAAAGGTGAACCGTGTCATTGTTGTGGGCACCCAATAGAGAGCCAGATTATCGGACAAAGAAATAGTTTTTATTGTCCAATTTGCCAACCATTTTGTAATTCTCAAAAATCTAAATAAAAATTGAAAAAATCAAAAAAATTTTGCTACCTCTAACGAGTGAATAGCGGAAATTTGATCTAGATAACGTTTTTTTTTTGTAAAAAGGATTAGAATGCAAAACATGATTTTTTTATATTCAATTTGAAGGAAAATTATTATGTCAAATTTAAAAGCTTATTTAGATTCAGTTGGTATTCATGATGTAGCTGAAATTGTTCATAACCCAAGTTATGAACAACTTTTTGCGGAAGAAACAAAAGCTGACCTACAAGGCTATGAAAAAGGTCAAGTTACCGAACTTGGTGCAGTGAATGTAATGACTGGTGTTTACACAGGTCGTTCGCCAAAAGATAAATTCTTCGTTAAAGATGAAACCACTAAAGATACTATTTGGTGGACTTCAGACGAATACAAAAACGATAATAAACCAGTTACACCAGAAGCATGGAAAGAAATTAAAAAATTAGCAACCGAAGAGCTAAGTGGTAAACGTTTATTTGTTGTTGATGCATTCTGTGGTGCGAATGAAAGCAGTCGTTTAAAATTACGTTTTGTAATGGAAGTAGCATGGCAAGCGCACTTTGTAACTAATATGTTTATTCGTCCAACAGCAGAAGAATTAGCGAACTTTGGTGAACCAGATTTCGTGATTATGAATGCTTCTAAAGCGAAAGTTGAGAATTATAAAGAATTAGGATTGAACTCTGAAACTGCAGTCGTCTTTAACTTAACTGAAAAAGTACAAGTTATCTTAAATACTTGGTATGGCGGTGAAATGAAGAAAGGTATGTTCTCTTATATGAACTACTTACTTCCATTAAGAGGTATGGCTTCAATGCACTGTTCTGCTAACACCAGTAAAGACGGTAAAGAAACAGCGATTTTCTTTGGTCTTTCAGGTACAGGTAAAACCACATTATCAACAGACCCTAACCGTTTATTAATTGGTGATGACGAACATGGTTGGGATGATGACGGTATCTTCAATTTTGAAGGTGGTTGTTATGCAAAAGTTATCAACCTTTCAAAAGAAAATGAACCAGATATTTATAATGCAATTCGTCGTGATGCATTATTAGAAAACGTAACAGTTGATGCGAATGGTAAGATTGATTTTGCAGATAAGAGCGTAACTGAAAATACTCGTGTTTCTTATCCAATTTATCATATTGATAACATTGTTAAACCAGTATCAAAAGCTGGTCATGCAAATAAAGTTATTTTCTTGTCAGCTGATGCATTTGGTGTATTACCACCAGTATCAATTTTAACACCTGAACAAACTAAATATTATTTCTTATCTGGTTTTACAGCGAAATTGGCAGGTACAGAACGTGGTGTAACTGAACCTACTCCAACATTCTCTGCATGTTTCGGTGCTGCATTCTTAAGCTTACATCCAACTAAATATGCTGAAGAATTAGTGAAGAAAATGGAAGCTAATGGTGCGAAAGCATACTTAGTAAATACAGGTTGGAATGGTTCTGGTAAACGTATTTCAATCAAAGATACTCGTGGTATTATTGATGCGATTTTAGATGGTTCTATTGATAAAGCACCAACTAAGAAAATCCCAGTATTTGATTTCGAAGTCCCAACTGAATTACCAGGCGTAAATCCTGCAATTTTAGATCCGCGTGATACTTATGCAGAAAAAGGTGAGTGGGAAAAACGTGCAGATGATTTAGCAGAACGTTTCACTAAGAACTTTGTGAAATATACTGGTAACGAAGCTGGTAAAGCATTAGTTGCTGCAGGCCCTAAAAAATAATGAAGTTTGAGATGATTAAATAGTAAGAACACCTTACCTTTTTAGGTAAGGTGTTTTTTTATCTCTTTTAAAATGAAAGGAAAGCAATGATGCGTAGGAATTCTCGTCGAACATTAAAAAATTTTAAAACATTAAGAATTCGTCGTTTGATGTTATTGAAACGAATTCAGAAACGTAAACAGTATATTCAGGCACGGCATAGAATCCGCTTCTTAAAAGAGCAAGAATAATGAGTGTTTGGCTTATAGATATTTTGTATCTAATTTATCAGGAATCAGTAAATCTTATTTGATTGATTTAATTTTCTTAGCAGTAGGTGTGATAAAACTGTTGATTGCCAAAACACCTAATGCACTCCAAATAAAACCATAGGTAATATACGCTGCTGCAGGCATATCAATACCAAGAATAGTAACTGAAATCACAAACAGTAGTGCTGGCTCGATATAGCTAAGTAAACCAAATAATTTCATTGGTAAGATTGTACTGGAGCGAATATTAAAGGACATAGATAAAGCACTTACTGCTCCTAATAATGGCAATAAAATCCAATATCGAGATTCATTTCCTATTAATTGCCAAACATCTTGTTGAGGTAATAAATAGAGTAAGGCAAAAGGAGCAATAAGTGTGAAATCTAGTGTTAACCCTGGCAAAGTAGGAATATTCATAATCCTGCGTGATAAGTAATAAGGTGGGTAGAGTAGTACAACCCACAATGTAGTCCATGAGAATGCGTGGGTACGGTAGAGTTCATGTAAGATCCCAGAAATTGCTAGAATTAATGCTAAGAATTGTAATGTAGAGAGTTTTTCTTTCCAAATTAGTTTTCCAGAGAATACCATCACTAATGGGAATAGAAAGTATCCCATAGCAACATTTAAGCCTTCTCCATTAATTGGAGCCCACATAAAGAGCCATAACTGGCTGCCTAATATACCAGTTCCTAATAATACTATAATCCAACGATGAATCGATCTACCTAATGTATTTACAACGAAGGTACGGATACTTTCTTTTCTTGGATTTAGATAAGAGAGTAGCCATAAACTCAACATTGTCACAATAATGCGTAAGGCAAAAATTGTAGTACCTGTAAGTGGTTGCATTGAATAACTAAACAGATAGAGAGAACTAAATAGAATTTGAGAGAGTATGCAAAGAATAATGCCAAGAATGATCGGATTCATTTTTATATGTGCTATAAACAAAAAGGATTATCTTTAAGATAATCCTTTTTTCAGAAATTTTTACTAAAATTATTGATTGTTTTGAACGTAATCAATAGCAGATTGAACAGTAGTAATTTTTTCTGCTTCTTCATCAGGAATTTCAATATCAAATTCTTCTTCTAAAGCCATTACTAATTCAACTGTGTCTAAAGAATCAGCACCTAAATCTTCAACGAAAGATGCTTCTGGTTTAACGTCTTCTTCTTTAGCGCCTAATTGATCGACAATAATTTTCTTGACGCGTTCTTCAATACTCATTTGTTAATTCCCTATTTGTTTATTCTGCAAGAGGAGAAATTGTATGCATATTTAATTAAGTTGCAACTGCTAAATTAGAGGTCTAACCTCGACTCTAATCAGAAGGTCAAAATCAGTATGCATACATTGACCAAAGTTACATACTCGCGAGCAATTCTATCATTAAGTACAGCTAATTGCTATGCTTTTTCCTTACTCAAGATGATGAATCCGTAGAATATGTATTGCTGTTACAATTTCATAACAGCATATTAATTCATATACATACCACCATTTACATGGAGTGTTTCACCAGTAATATAACCTGCATCATCTGAAGCTAAGAAAGCAACTGCTTTTGCAATATCTTTTGGCTCACCTAAACGACCTGCTGGAACTTGTGCTAAGGTTGCTGCTTTTTGATCTTCTGTTAATGCATCTGTCATATCTGTTGCAATAAAGCCTGGGGAAACTACATTTACAGTAACACCTCGAGAGGCAACTTCTTTTGCTAATGCTTTTGAGAAACCAATAATACCTGCTTTTGCGGCACAGTAATTCGCTTGTCCAGGATTTCCCATTGAACCAACAACAGAACCGATACTAATAATACGGCCAAAACGTTTTTTCATCATACTGCGTAAAACAGCTTTTGATAGATGGAATACGGAACTTAAATTGGTTTGTAAAATAATATCCCAATCTTCTTCCTTCATTCTCATCATGAGATTATCACGAGTGATACCTGCATTATTGACTAATACATCAATATCCCCAAACTCTTGTTTGATTTGTTCTAAGACATTGTTGATGGAGTCTAATGAAGTAACATCCAACACTAAACCTTTACCATTTTCACCAAGATAGGTAGAAATAGCATTTGCACCATTTTCACTAGTGGCTGTTCCAATAACAGTAAATCCTTTGCTGAGAAGTTCTTCAGCAATTGCTTTTCCGATACCACGGCTTGCACCTGTTACTAATGCGATTTTTTGCATAATTATTCCTTTTCTTCGTTGATGGTTTGTGTAGCGACTTCTGCAAGTGAAGCATTATCATTCACTGCGACAGATTGGATTGCTGAACTAATACGTTTATTTAAGCCAGTTAATACTTTGTTTGGACCGATTTCAAAAGCGAGCTCAACACCTTGCTTTTCCATTTTTTCCACAGTTTCAGTCCAACGGACAGGATTGTATAGTTGACGTACTAACGCATTGCGAATAGCATTTGGATCTGTTTCTGTTTTTACGTCAACATTATTAATCACAGCAAATTGAGGCTGTTTAAACGAGATAGATTCTAAGGCAACCGCAAGTTGATCTGCTGCTGGTTTCATTAATGCACAGTGTGATGGCACACTTACAGCTAATGGTAACGCACGTTTTGCACCAGCTTCTTTACATAGCGTTGCGGCACGTTCTACGGCAGCTTTGTTTCCAGCAATAACAACTTGTCCTGGTGAATTGAAATTCACGGCTGAAACAATCTCATCTTCAGCTGCTTGTTCACAGGCTTGAATAATTTTGTCATTATCTAAACCAATGATTGCGTACATAGCACCAGTCCCTTCTGGAACAGCTTGTTGCATTAATTTGCCTCGTAATTGAACGAGTTTAATAGCATCTTGGAAATCAATCACGCCTGCACATACTAATGCAGAATATTCCCCTAAACTGTGTCCAGCCATAACAGCTGGAAGCAGTTCAGGATATTGCTGTTGCCATACACGGAAGATCGCAACCGATGCAGCTAATAATGCGGGTTGAGTACGCCAAGTTTTATTGAGTTCTTCGGCACTACCTTGTTGTACCAACGCCCAAAGATCATAATCCAATACAGCTGATGCTTCTTGGAAAGTTTGTTCAATAATTGGGAATTGAGTTGCTAATTCGGCAAGCATTCCAATTGATTGAGAACCTTGACCTGGAAAAACCATTGCAAACTTTTTCATGATATAACCTTTGTTAATTTTCAAAATTCATTAATAACGAACGAGGGCAGAACCCCAAGTTAAGCCACCGCCAAATGCTTCAAGTAATAATAATTGACCACGTTGAATTCTACCATCTCTAACAGCTTCATCCAGTGCAGTTGGAATACTCGCAGCAGAGGTATTACCATGGCGATCTAAAGTCACAACAACTTGTGATAGATCCATATTTAATTTTTTAGCAGTAGCAGAAATAATACGTAAATTTGCCTGATGTGGAACTAACCAATCAATTTGTTCTTTTTCTAATTGATTAGCAGATAATGTTTCTTCTACTACATTCGCTAATTCTCGCACAGCAATCTTGAATACTTCATTACCTTGCATGGTTAAATATTCAGGATTTTCCGTATTAGGTAAATTGATAGGTAAAGCGAGAATAGCAGAATCTTTAGCATTTGCGTGTAAGTGTGTAGAAATAATACCTTTTTGTTCAGATGCTTCGAGAATCACTGCTCCCGCACCATCACCAAAAAGAATAATTGTTCCTCGATCTTGCATATCCAAACGACGAGATAAGAGATCTGAACCAATTACCAGTGCTTTTTTTACTTTACCTGTACGAATAAATTGATCTGCAACACTTAACGCATAGACAAATCCAGAACACGCCGCAGCAAGATCGAAACTGATTGCATCATCAATATTTAACATTTGCTGAATTTGACAGGCGGCACTAGGAAAGGCGTAAGAATTGCTTGTGGTAGCAACAAGAATAAGATCAATATCATTGGCATCAATATTGGCAACCTCTAAACATTGTTTTGCAGCTTCATAACCCATTGTTGCAACCGTTTCATGTTCTGCTGCAATACGGCGTTCTTTTATACCAGTACGGACAGAAATCCATTCATCGGATGTATCAACCATTTTCTCAAGGTCTGCATTTGTTCTAATTTGTTTCGGAAGGTAACTACCTGTTGCTAAAATTCTGCTATACATAATTATCTCGTCATATGAAAAATTGTCGGAAATATTATCTTAATTTTATAGATAATCAAAAGATTTGTTACTACTTATGACAAACTCGTAAGGATCTTCTCAGGAATATTTTTATTCACTTGGGAAATAGCATGTTCAATAGCATGAGCAAATGCCACACTATTTGAACTACCATGGCTTTTTACAATGACTGATTGCAAACCTAATAATGAAGCACCACTATGCTTATCAGGATTAAATGATTGTAACTGTTGGTATTTATCTTTTAATAAATGACGGAAAATTTGTTGTAACCAAAGCATACACCATTTTGGTTGGGATCTTTCATTATCTTTCAGTAAGTGAATAATATTTTTTGCCGTACCTTCTAATGTTTTTAAAGCAATATTGCCATTAAACCCATCCGATACAATAACATCAGCAATATGATTTAATAACTGATCACCCTCAATAAATCCAACATAATTGAGATCAAGTGCTTGTTCAAGTTGAGATGCTGCTTCACGAATATGTGGTAAACCTTTAATAGCCTCAATTCCAATATTTAATAATGCAATTCGAGGATAGACTAAATCCAACATATTTTCGGCAAAAACTGCACCCATTCTGGCAAATTGGCATAACATATCAGCACTAACTTCTGTATTTGCTCCTAGATCAAGCATTACAGTATGTTGACCATTCATAGTCGGGATAAGAGAAGCTAATGCTGGGCGTTGAATACCAGGAATTGCCTGCAACAAAATTTTGGATAATCCCATTAATGCCCCTGTATTTCCTGCACTAACACACGCATCGGCATTATTTTTTTGTACTGCCTCAATAGCTAAACGTAAAGATGTACCTTTGCTATAACGTAATGCTTGGGCAATAGGGGTATCTGAATAAATTTGTCTGCTACAATGATGAATTGTAATTCGTTCTGATAGTGAACGGTTTGACGTTGGTAAATAATGCTGAATTTCAGCATGATCACCAAGAAAAAGAAAACGAAGCGTTGGATGCTTTTCCAACACTTGAATTGCAGCTGGGACAGTAATACGGGGACCAAAGTCCCCGCCCATCATATCTAACGCAATGGTTAGACTCAATTGATTACCTTTTGACGAAAATTATTTAATTTTACGACCACGGTAGTAACCATCAGCGGTAACATGATGGCGTAAATGAGTAGCACCAGTTTCTTTATCGATAGAAACTGCAGCAGTAGTTAATGCGTCATGTGAACGGCGCATATCACGTCTTGAACGAGATTTTTTATTCTGTTGAACAGCCATTGGCTATACTCCTAACTATTTTTGCTTCTTTAAACTAGCTAACACAGCGAACGGGTTTGGTTTTTTTGCCAATTCTTCAGGCAATTCGCCAAAGACCTGTTCAGCCTCGGACACTTCACAGTGTTCTGGTTCATGCATTGGAACCAATGGAAGAGAAAGAAGAAGTTCATCTTCAATCACACCCAATAAATCTATTTCCCCAAAATCATTAAGCTCGATCGGTTCATAAATTTCAGGTAACACATCAGCCTGATCCATGCTAGACACTGGACTGTAATTAAAAGTGCAAGATAAATGATATGGAAATGGCATATTGCAACGTTGGCATTCCAACATTACATCAACCTTTGCTGTACCTTGTATTACAACCAATTTTTGTGGATCGATTGCAAATGAAAGTTCAGCTTCAACATCATTTAGCACTTGATTAACCGCATCTTTTAAACGAGCCAATTGAACCTGAGAGTAATATCCCTCATAGTTCAAACGTCTTTGGGCTGATTTAATTGGATCAACGGTTAAGGGTAGTTTTACCTTTTTCATAGGGTGCAAATATTAACGTCAGATACAACAATAGTCAAAGGAATTACAGCTTTTTTATAAAAATAATAAAAAAATTTATCATGGAGAAAAAGAAAATCCAGATATTGATGATGATTGAAAATTGCAGAATAGAGATAAGTTGTTATAATCCAGCAGTTCATTTATTAGATGGACAAATTTTTCATTTTTTATAGAGGAAAATCCCTTTGAACAAGACGATAACCTATTTTGATAAACTTAAAGTGGCATTTCATTATGTTTTACCACAATTTTGGGTAACTAGAGCTGCTGGTTGGTTAGCAGAGAAGCAGTGGGGAGCTGTGACTCACGCTATTATTCGCCTTTTCATTAAAAAATATCGGATTAATATGCAAGAAGCATTGTATTCCGATGCTAAGGATTACGTTTCCTTTAATCAGTTTTTTATTCGTCCTTTGCGTGATGGTGTTAGACCAATTAACCAAGATCCAAATGCACTTTGTTTGCCAGCTGATGGACGAGTAAGTCAACTAGGTATGATTGAAGAAGATCGTTTAATTCAAGCGAAAGGTCATTATTTCAGTTTAACAGATCTATTAGCAGGTGATACTGAGTTAAGTACAACATTTAAAAATGGACAATTTATTACTACTTATCTATCACCAAAAGATTATCACCGTGTTCATATGCCTTGTGCGGGAACGTTGCGTAAGATGATTTATGTACCAGGTGAGCTTTATTCAGTGAATCCATTTTTAGCTGAACATATCCCACATCTGTTTTCACGTAATGAGCGTGTGATTTGTTTGTTTGAAACCGAGTTTGGACCAATGGTGCAAATTCTTGTGGGAGCAACCATTACGGCAAGTATTAGTACCGTTTGGGCAGGGGTGATTAATCCACCTCGTCCTAGTGAAATTCAAAATTGGCATTACCCAGCAAAAGGTGAGTCAGGTGAAATTCAGTTGGAGAAAGGGCAAGAAATGGGTGCATTTCGTTTGGGTTCAACTGTGATCAACATTTTTGCAGAAAATCAGGTAGAGTTTGCTGCTTATTTACATCAAGATACTGCAGTCCGTGTTGGTGAACTGTTAGCACATAAAGTTCAATAATTTTTAATCAGTAAGGAAATTTCATGTCACAACAATTTTTTGAACAAGTTTCATTAGATAGTGTAGAAGCAAAAGGTAGTTACGGAATTGGATTGCAAATTGGTCAACAATTATTAGCAAGTCAATTAGATGTTGAAGCAAGTGCTATTGCAAAAGGTATTTTTGATGTATTAAATCAAAATGCTCCAGCATTAGATCAACAACAACTTGCAGAGGCAATTCAACAATTACAACAACGTGTTGAAGAAAAACAACAACTTCTTTTTAAAGAGATTGAGGCAGCAGGTAAAGCCTTTTTAGATGAAAATCGTCAACATCCAGATGTGGTGGAAACGGAAAGCGGTTTGCAATATCAAATCTTAACTAAAGGCGAAGGAAATATTCCTGCGAAAACTGATAAAGTACGTGTTCACTATACAGGATCATTAATCGATGGTACGGTTTTTGATAGCTCTGTGCAACGTGGTCAACCAGCCGAGTTCCCAGTAAATGGTGTAATTGCAGGGTGGATTGAAGCATTAAGTATGATGCCAGTCGGATCAAAATGGCGTTTAGTGATTCCTCACAATCTCGCTTATGGTGAACGTGGTGCGGGTGCATCAATTCCGCCATTCAGTACATTAATTTTTGAAGTTGAATTATTAGATATTCTGGCATAGTAGACAAAATTGTGGCTAATATTTATTTTCTTTAAATATTAGCCACTCTTTTTATTTAAAAAATCCCGTATAAAC